>JBIRBD010000060.1:0-10999 GCA_044326465.1 Chthoniobacterales bacterium | reverse complement strand
CATCACATTATTATCACAACTTATACCATTCGCGTGCGAGTTTTAGGTTTGTTACGATGGATTTTTTGTTTTCAGCGAGGCGGAGAATCGAAGCGCTATGCAAGCATAACGCAAGATTCGCGAGCGAAGCTGAAAATAAAAAGGACAAGTACCAAACCTAAAAATCAAACGCGAATGGTATATATATTGAAACTCGGTAAGGAAGCTGTGGGAGAATTTTGAGACCAGGGCTGGCAGGCTTCTCCGAGAATAGGCCCTAACAACTCTTCGGAGGAGAAGTCTGCCAGCTCCTAGCCCAAAGGTTTGCCCTAGCTGTCCGGTTAAAACGGATCTTCAACACATACCGCCTACCAACAATCTTGCCGAACGATAAATTAGAAAATACGTCGTCTACCGTAAAACTTCCTACTTCGCATGGGCTGAGCGGGGAGAGAGATACCTTGAAAGAATATTGTCACTCTTTTTGACCTATCAAAAAGAAAATCCATTCCAAAAATTGCTTCAAATTTTAGAGCCTGGATTAGTTTCCTATTCCGCTCGCGTGAACGGATACGATTGCTTTTCAAACCTGCAAAAGCGTTTAGAAAGCATCTCGTCATTCCTCCCTGGGCGTCATTCCCGCGGAGGCGAAAAGGAACTCCATTCCCGCGAAGGCGGGAACCAGGACACCGTAGAACTTAGCTTTGTTCTCGAAGCAATAGATTCATCGCACAAGCCTTCTAAAATAAGAGATCCTACAAATCTTCCCAGGTTGGATTAACTTGCTCAAGGAGTCGTGTTTTCCATAAACGCCGCCATCTTTTGATAGCGCTCTCTCTAGCAAAGACTGTTGAAAAAATTTCATGAAATTCAACATAAACAAGTTGGTGAACTTGGTATCTTTTTGTAAAACCTTCTCGCAGGTCTTATCGATGCTCCCACACTCTTCGAGCTAAATTAGAAGTAACTCCCGTATAGAATGTTCCATTACGTTTACTAGCTAAGATATAAACTGCAAATCGTTTCATTGTATCAAATGCAAAGCTAAGATCCGCGGTGTCCTGGGTTCCCGCCTTCGCGGGAATGACGTTAATTTTATATCGGTTTGTAATTCTGAAACATCATTTAACCCTCAAACGATTTTAATATGTTTTTTCTTTCCTAGATTGTTTTTGAGGCGATTTCATAAATAGAGAATCATCCCAAAAACTCCTTAACTTAGTGCCAAGACCTCCCCCATTCTTCTTTAGCCTTTCCCATATAATCATCATATAGAATTTGTTCGCGTTTAGCTTCTTGAATTAAATGTCTATGAAGGGAATGTTTCATTCTGTCTACAGCATGACAAGCCTCATGAGCCAAGTTCTTGGCCTTCTGGGCCTGCTCTCTTTGTGGTATATTGCTGCCTTGTGTTGTATAAGCTTGAGCTACTTGTGCCCAATAATCAGAAAGAATCTTCTCTCGCTCCGCTGCTTGCATCCAAAGGTTATCTTCTTCATTCTTTAGTGCAATTCCCATTGCTCGAGCCTCTAATGCTCGTTTTAAATAATCATGAACGTAAGCAGCAGCAGAGGCAGCTTCATCCCAACGGTAAATATTAGCATTATCTCTTGCCGAATAAAATTGCTCAGCTTTTGTTCGATATTCGGATGCAATTTGTGCATTCATTGCCGCCTTCATCCATAAATCACTCTCTTCGTCTTTTTCTGCTGTTCCTACTACTTTTGCCTCAGCAGATTGAATCTGGTAGAAAGCAGAACAGGCCAGATTAAAAGCAGAAGGAGCTCTCACTTGCCAATGGTGTCCGTGTCCATCTCCTGGCTCATATCGACTCCAGTTTTGAGGACATATGGAAGCTAGGTGAATAATTTCTTCGGCCTTATTTATTTTGTAAGCCCATAAAGCTTCATTAACTTCGGCTTTAGTTATCTCAATAGGTCTAGCCGAACGAGTCCTTAACACTTCTTGCACGCCTTGAGCTAACAAAGCAATTTTTGCTTTTGCAAGACTCCAAGAAGCTTGAGCATAGCGAGACAGATTAATGGCTTGTTGGTAATCAGACTGTATCTTGGTTGTATTTTTTTCCCAAATAGACCAATGTATTCCGCTCGCATTATTAGCTTCCTGCCATGCCTGCTGGGCAACTTCGCTCTTTTGCATAGCATCATTCCAAGCAACCTCCGCTTCTGCAACCTGAGCATCTACTATAATTTTTGCATTATCCGCTGCTTTTTTTGCATCTGCAGCAACCTTAGCAGCGGCTACATCCTTCATCTCAGCCTCGATAACTGAAACCCTATCTTCTACACTCTCAAAAGAAGCTTCCAGAGTTGTTTCAAGAAGTTTAATGCTATCGATTGCCTGATCAGCTGTAATCTTTGCATCAGCTATCACCTTATCAAGAGCTGCCTTAGCTTCAGCTTTATAAGCCTCCAAATCAGCTTTACTACCCGCTGCAATAGCTCCGGTTTTCAGCAGGTCGCTTTCTAACGTTGCAACACGATTTTCCGCAATGGCTTTAGCATGGTCAGCAGCTTTTATTTGAGACTCCATAGCAGCAAAGCGACTTTCAACGATCTTTGCATCAGCGGCACTCTTTTGATCAAAGTCTGCTTTAGCATCGGCGACCGCTTGGGCTGCAGCTGCTTTAGTCTGAGCTTTGTGAACCTCAACATCGTTCTTAATATCAGTAGCCCACTGTTTAAAAGCAGATTCCATTGAGTCAAGACGGGCTGCTAAATTGTCTGCCCTTATTTCAGCAGTTGTTTTGGCAGCTTCTGCAGCCTTGATTGCCTTTTCCATTTCTACAAGACGTTGTTCAAAGTTTTTGGCATCAGCTGCGATCTTTTGATCAAAATCTTCCTTAAGTTCAGCTAGAGCCTTGTTAGAGGCCACTTGGTGCTTATCGAAATGATCTTTTATGACGGCTACATTTTTTTCAGCGTCTTGAGCAGTTTTAGCAGCATCCTCGGCCTTAGCTTGTGAAGCCTCAATATTTTCTTTAGCTTCTGCTTTGGCTTTATCTGCAGCATCTTTTGCATCATCGGCCCATTTTTTCATCGAGGCTTGGAGATCAGCTATGTGCTGTTCAGCTTTTGCTTGGGCATCGAGTGCTGCTTGAAGTTGAGCACTTGAAAGAGCATTTGAGTTAGCTTGTGCATCTTCTGCATCTTTCTTGGCATCAACTGCTTCTTTAATGGCTGCTTCTAGCTCGGTAATACGGGTTTCAAGTTCTTTAATAGTGGCCAACGCTTTTTGTAGTTCCTCTAAAGCAGCCTTAGCCGTAGTTATTGCCTCTTGAGCATTTTTTTCTGCAACTTCCGCATCAACAGCGGCTTGCTTAGCAAGAGAAAAAGCATTTTTAATTTCTTCTGCTGCTGCTGGATCGCCTGCATCCACACGTTTTTGAAGCTCTGCAAGTTTCGTTAATGCTGTATTAGCTTTTTCCAAAGCTATGAAGGCTTCTTGTTTTGCTTCTTTTGTCGCTTCTTGAGCCTCGGCAGCATGATTTTTTGCCTCTTCTGCCTTGCCTACGGCCTCTTTAATAGCCTTCGTTGTCATTGCATCTTTTTCAAAACTGACAATTTCATGAATTTTAGTAATCGCTTCGATAAGTTCCTCTCGATTGAGCATGATGAGATTTTCGAGATCACTATCTTCTCCAGAAAGATTATCTGAGGATGCCCTAGTCTCTACTTCCTTGGCAGTTTTTTTAGCTTCCTCCTCAGCTATTTTCGCTTTGTCAAATTCTGCCTGAGCCAAATCCAGAGCTTGTTG
Source organism: Chthoniobacterales bacterium (assembly GCA_044326465.1). Taxonomy (GTDB): domain Bacteria; phylum Verrucomicrobiota; class Verrucomicrobiia; order Chthoniobacterales; family UBA6821; genus CAIWMF01. The sequence continues at coordinate 7,243 of JBIRBD010000060.1, read as the reverse complement.
AGCCTTATCAATAGCTACTTTAGCGGCAGCTGCAGCGTTGCTGTTTTGAAGAGCTGCAGCCTCTTGACTTTTTTTGAATTGCTCTTTCCTCTCTTCTTCCAGGATCTTTCTATCAATGCTATTCAACCCCTGAGAAGTGGCATTCTCTGCTTGAGCTTCGATGATAGGGCCAGAAGCAGCAATATTTCCTGCATGAGATGCTTTTAAAGCTCTCTCATAGGCAGCAAAAACGTTGTTTTTTCTACCTTCTATTTTTTTATCTGTTGCTAAGTGAGTCAGTGCTAATTGGTGAGCTTCTTTATCTTTTATCTTTTGAGCGTCAAAACTTTCAACTCTAGCAGCCTCAGCTTGAGTAAGTCTCTTAACCTCTTTCTCCGCAGCCTCCAGCGCTACCCGTTTTATTTCACAATCAGTCTGAGCTAACGTAGCTTCGATGTCGGCTATTTGAGTTTTGATAGCAGTGACGCTGGAGTTGTTCACTAAAGCGGAAGTTTTATTCAACCCAGATTGACTGAGAATCATTGCAAGACGAGATCTAACAACTATTTCATGAAGCTTTGTAGCACTCAAAGCAGGGTAATTCACAATTATTCCGGTGCCTTCAGCTTTGAGAGGAAATAAATTTTCAACCATTACTTCTGAATGCTTCTGGGAAAGAGCAACTCTGAGAGCTCGAGCAATCGTAATATTTTCAGATCTATTTTTACCAGCTGCTGCAGAATTAGCTTCTTGAGGCACGATGGAAGTAATGCCATTTTCTTCCTTCATAACAAACCGTGATGCCGTGGGGTGATCCTTTGCAGCTTGACTGAAGTCTTCTAGTGTGAGGGAGCGTGGAATAGTAACTGGATGAGGAAGATCTGCTTGAGCTACATCCGCTGCATTTATCGCTTCCCCTCCTGGAGTCATCATGCAGGCTACGGCAAAAACGGCGACGGCAGCGTCAGTCCAATAAGAATTGGAATTAGAAAGAGAAGAGAGGGACTGGAAGATGGGAGTAGCAGCCAATGTTAACGTTGGCGAAGAGGGAATATTAATTTCAAAGTCGCTGCTGCTGGATTTTAAAGAATCATCGCGATTTTCAGTATCGTTAATGAGCTCTCCTTTACCATTGTTAAACCAGTCACAATATTTTTTCTGATCATTCTCATCCAGATAACAAATTGGAACGTTCTCTCGACCTTCAATCACTTCGTAATGCCATTGCTCAGGAGTACCCAGGCGGACGATGCAGGCTGTAGCAGGATCAGACTCCATGGCTTCATCATAAAGGTGGTAAAGGTCGTCTATTGTTGCAACCGCGTTAAGAAAATCGCAATAGTGAGCAGCGGTAACCACACTGATCGTAACCGCCAAGGGAGTAGCAGAAGCCTGAGTTGAAGTAAGAGCTAGCTCAGAGGCAGCAGCCTCCAATCTTCTATCTCCTATCTCCGATCTCCCATTTTGAGCCCATAGGAGAGCAGGCCATGTTGAATTAAGAGAGATTACGACAAGGAATATCTGAAGCGGTTTTTTCATTCACGTTTTTTTATAATCTTTATAATGAATTCTTTTTCTTTGCTCCTTCATGCCAAGTGTAGAGAGCGAACGGCAGCACACAGCTGACAACGACACCAGTTACCATTAGAATTTCATAGGTTGCTAAATTCCCAACAGGAATTTGTGCTGGTGGAAAAAACCCAATGCCAATGGTGAAAATAGAGCTAATGGAACCAGCTAGGCAGACAATCCATAAGCCTATTTTTCCGCCAGGAATAATAAAAGAGCGTTTTACCTCTGGGCGTTTGTAGCGAAGTTTTAGAACAGCGGCGAACATTGCCACATAGACCAACAATGCCAAAATTGCTGTTACATTGCTGAGCAACCAAAAACCACTCGCTACGGTCGGCATCAATAAAAAGGCTGAGCACAAAACTGTAAAAATCAGACCTTGAACAACTAAGATGGTAACAGGAACACCATGACTATTTTTACGTCCTAATTTCTCTGGCAAACAGCCATCGTGGCAGGCAACCAGGAGGCTTTTGCTCGGCCCCAAAATCCAAGCATTGGCAATTCCAAGGGAGCTGAGGACAATTAAAAAAGCTAAGACTGGCATGAGCCAACTCATATGAAAGGCCGCAAAGAAAATGTCAAAAGCCTGCAATAAGCCTGCGACAATGTTCAATTGTTTTTGTGGAATAACGAGCGCTATGGCAAGCGAAGAAAAAACCAGCGTTGCTAAAATAATAAGCGCTGACCAAAAAATAGCCTTAGGATAATCGCGCTGAGGATTATGCACATCTGCCGCATGGGCGGCCGACATTTCTATTCCAACCAAGCCGTAAAGGACTGCTGTTAGTAGCACTAAATTATCGATACTGCTCAAGTCTGGGAAAAAACTGTGCCAACTATATTCAATACAAATCGGTTTTCCCATGACCAACCAGAGACCTCCGAGCGTGATAATGAAAATCATCGGAATTAATGTGCCAATAATTGTCGCGATAGTGCTTAACCAGGAAGAGGCTTTCATTCCCCAAAAATTAATGATCGTGGCTCCCCAGAAAAAAAGAATCACGACCGTCAGCATATAAACTTTGTTATTAATCAAATTCGGGTTGGTGCAATAAGCCAACGTTGCGGCAATGAACGACATAATTGTTGGATACCAACAAATGTTATAAAACCATTGCATCCAAATAGTTAAAAACCCCCATTTTTTTCCAAAGGCCTCACGCACCCAAAGGTAAACACCGCCTGCCTCTGGCCAGCCTGTAGCCAACTCTGCAGCAACAAGCGCGACGGGCACGAAAAAAAGTAAAGCCGCCAGCAAATAATAAAAAATGAGCGAGAATCCATATTCCGCGCTCATCGGTAATGTTCTCAAGCTATCAATGGCAATGACATTAATCATCACGAGACCAAAAACACTTAATGACTTTTTATTAACAACGTTCATAAGAGTAATGTCCTTTTTTAAAAGAAAGATCCTTTTTTGCTCCTTTATCTTTTCCGTCGAAGACCTAATTTCACCTGCCAGCCTCTACCCCTGTAAGCTGTAAACCTAAGCCTGTCTAAAAAAAAATCATTTTTTTGGACAGGCTCTATTTACTGCTTTTCTGTGCAGGAGTGGGTAAAGAGCAAGTGAGACTCCAAGAATTCCAATGCCGATCATGCCTTCACGAGGATTAGTCATCATGGCATAAACAAGGGCCATCAAACTAATTCCAAGGAAAATAAGTTGAGGCAAGGGATAGAGCGGGCAACGGAATAAAGATTGTTTTTTCTCTCCACTAAAATTTTTAGAATTTTGTGAAACTAGGTTCTTATTTTTGAGGCGCAGTCGTAAAACAATCACGCCGAGCACACCAAGCATCTCACAACAAATGAGCGGAAACTGTGAGCAAATGAGGACAAACTTAAAAGAACCGGTCAACAGCAAAATCATCACGAGCACGTATTGCAGGAAAAAAGCCCGTAAAGGAACACCTGCTGATGAAACAGAACTTAACCAACGCAATGTTGGTAAATCTTTTCCCATCATCTGTGCAATGCTCGGACCAACCCAAACCATTCCGCTAACACCTGCTACGAGGCCGATCGCAATACAGGTCGACATGAGATAGGCTCCTTTTTGACCGAGAAGATGTACTGCTGCGACATGACCAACATCTAAGACGCCTCGGAGTTCATCAATGGGAGCCGACATTAAAAAAACGGCATTGGTCAGCAAATAAACTCCAATCACAATCAACGTTCCTATAATGAGAGAGCGACCAACTGTTTTTTGTGAGGAGGCAACATCGCCGGCCATGTAGGTTGTTGAGTTCCAGCCGGAGTAAGCGTAGTAACAAAAAATCAAAGCAACGCCCGAATTAGGATTCAGCAGTTCTTTGAAGGCTGTGGGGGAAGGGATAAAAATCTTTGCTGATCCTGTTGCGTAGCGAAATCCAATGAAGATAATTGCGCCTATCAGGAAAAATTTTAATCCAGTCACAATATCTTGAAACCAGGAACTGCAGCGATGATTCACAAGATGGATGGCGGTGATAATGGTGACTAAGAGCATCGATGCTAGCGTTGGCGAAACATGTGGAAAAATCGCTTCAAAATATTTTCCAAAGGCCATGCAAAATAATGCAATCGGTGCAGCAAACGCCGAAGCCTGCATAACAATGCCAGCCATCGTACCAACAGAGGGGTGATAAATCTTTGAAAGATAATAATATTCACCACCTGATTCAGGCATCTGCGCTGCGAGTTCAGCATACGAGAGCGCACCACAAAGTGCCCCAATACCACCCAAAGTCCAAATTGCTAAAATTGCAAAACCTGAAGAAAGACTCATGAGCTGAATCCCTAGACTCGTATAAATTCCTGTACCCACCATGATGGCCACAACAAGGAAAACACAGGTAAGCAAGCCTACTTTAGTATTTGGAGAGGATGATTTCATGAGGTGATTTTTTAATTTGAGTACTGAGATTTTTTTTTAAGACACTCGTTAGTAGTTACCGAAGTAGTTAAATTTTCCTGAGCAGCAAAGAACCCTCAGCTGGCTTCCCTCCTTGTCACGTGGTAACTCAGGCATCGCCCCTCCAGAAGCTGGATTTCCCCAGGCCAAGATTGTTCCGTCATTTAACAGGGCGGCGAAAGCGTAATCAGTGGAACTGATGGAAACAACTTTTTTATTCAAGGGAATAAGAGGCCCTTGACCTCCGGAAAAATTATTTCCCCATGTTAGCAAGCTACCATCATCCACAATAGCAGCAAAAGCCTCATTATTAGCAGTGATAGAGTCGACCTTACTGCGATAACCCTGCCTATTTTTTGGAAGAAGAGGCGTTGTTCCACCAGAAAAATTCCCGCCCCAACAGACAATTGAACCATCATTAAGAAGCGCTGCGCAGGCCTCATTATTTGCAATAACAGAAAAAATATTTTTGACGGAAGCTGGTGCTGGCGTAATCCCATCATAAGCTGAAGTCCCCCATGAAATAAGGCTTTCATCGTCCAAAAATGCTGTAAAAGTAAATCGTGTTGCTGTAAGAGAAGAAGCCTTTTTTCCCATCGGTAAAGTAGGAGCTCTTCCGCCAGCAACACTATCGCCCCATGAAATAAGGCTTCCATCGCTGAGGATCGCAGAAAAAGCCGTTTCGTTACCAACAACGTTGATAGCTTTTTGGTGGATTGGAAGTGTTGGCGTTGTTCCACCATAGGCTGCATTTCCCCATGAAATAAGGCTTCCATCAGTACAGAGCGCAGTGAAAGCGCAATCATTAGAAATAATAGAGCTTACTATTTTATCACTAGGAAGTTGTGGCGTTGTTCCACCCCATGCGGAGTCACCCCAACAAAATAGTTTTCCATCTTCCAAAATTGCTGCAAAACAACGCTCATTGGAAGAGATAGAACGAATCTTGATCAAATGCCCTTGCCCATCTCTTGGCTGCGCTTGCATCCTGCCTCCAGAAAATTCATTTCCCCAAGCAAGAAGGCTTCCATCGTCGAGCAATGCTGTAAAGGCATAGTGCGTTGAAAAAATTGTGACTGCCTGTTTACCTAAAGGAACTTTTGGAGCCAGGCCGCCATTCTCTGCATCCCCCCACGCAAAGAGACTTCCATCACTTAAAACTGCCGCAAAGGCACTTCCATTTCTAAATTCATTGCTTGTTCGCTCTGATAAAACAGGTGCGTAGGACTGCGGAGATTTCAATACGAGGCTAAGCAATAAAAGTAGGGGGAACTTCATAGTTCCCGGCTTATATCAAAAATGAGGCACTACCTAAAGAACAAAAAATCAGTTGCTTACAAATTATGCAATTGCTCATCTCCTTCTGGAGATAAGCAATGGTTATTGGTTCTTAGTTGATGGTGAAGAAATAACTTTTTTCTTAGCTGCTAAAAAAGAAACATTGCCCTAAGAGGCTGATAAAATTGGATTTTTAAAAAATAACTTTTCCGAACAAAAAAAGCTAACAACTGACAACCGACAACTGACAACTTCTTGCTTCTCTTGTTCGCCAGAAGGAGATGAGCAATTAGCAAATTGTAACCAACTGAAATAATCATTATAATTTTCACCATGACTTCCGCTGCCTCCCTCATTACCGCCCTCAAAACACCTTTTACAAAACTCGGTGAAATTGATTTTATTGCCTTTGAGCGATTGCTTTTTCGTCAAATAGCTTCTGGCATTTCTGGATTTGTGGTGGCAGGAACAACCGGTGATGGTTGTTTCCTTACCGGCGAAGAGCAATTAGAGCTCCTCCGGATCACGCGCGCGTGCGCAGGAGAAAAAGCAATGGTTCTTGGGGCTACCTCCTCTCTTGAAACAAAAGAGATGATCAAGCGGACAACAAACGGTTTTGAAGCAGGCATGTCCGCCTCCTTGTTGCTGCCTCCTTACTACATTCGACCAGGCATGCAGGCTATCATCGATTATTTTGTGGCGGCATTAGATATTGGACCTGGAATTATTTACAACGTTCCTCATCGCACCGGTGTCGATGTTGGAGTGGAAGAAATTTCACAACTCTCCAGGCACAAAAATTTTCTGGGCGTCAAAGAATGCACGGGTCTAGAACGCTCTCAAGAACATCATCAGCGCGGTATTCGTGTTTGGTCAGGAAATGATGTTACCGCCGAAAAAGAAGTCCGCTCTGGAGCAGCCTTCGGGGTAATCTCTGTCATTAGCAATCTGGCGCCAAAAACAGCAAACAAGCTCTTTTTTGAAGAAAAAAAAGTGCCCCCTTCACCTCTTGAAAGCCACTCATTAAGCAGGCCAGAAAAATGCACGAACATTTCAGCGTGTACAGAATCTTTAGTTCCACAAAAGAAAGATGAACTCTTGCTACACAGAAAGAGAGTCCTCCAGATGAACGAATGCCTTCAAACACTGATCACTCACTTTAATGAAGTTCCAAATCCTGTTGGTATTTCAACGGCAATGGCGATGGTTGAACTTACAGAGCCAGTTCTCTGGCGACCTTACAAAATTGTCGATGCCAGAGCACAAGAAAAAATGCTTCCTCTCCTTAATGCGCTAGCTACAGAAGAACTCGATTTTAAAACACCGCGTGTGGTGGACGAGGAACGTTGGACGTTGGTTTGATCTACTTAGAGCTTGTCCCAATAGAATTGGAACAATCTCTAGTTTAAGTAACTAGTTTAAGTTTAAGTTGTAGTAACATTGCCTTCGGCAATAAATAGGAAAAACTGTTTCATTATAATGTACCAATTTCACAAGAAATGGTGTTTT
>JBIRBD010000015.1:0-20720 GCA_044326465.1 Chthoniobacterales bacterium | reverse complement strand
TTCTCGTTGAGCGCTCCGTTGCAATCGCTCATCAAAGGTGAGCATCGTTAGCTCCGAAATGTCATCACCTGCCAACACCATAGCAGCAGCAAGCGGCAAGGCATCGGCAGCTCTTAAAAAACGGTGATGGCAAGAAATATGCAAAATTTCATGTTTTGTCCATATTCGAACCCCCATTTGCACTCTTAAACCTAAAAACGGTGATGGGAGTTAATATTAATAAATTAGCGTAAGGGCTTGGTCTAAAAATGATTTTTAAAACGGCGAAGCATACCTGGAAGGTACGTGAGCCGATTGAAAAATCATTTTGAGGCTGAGCATATTGCGCTAATTTATAACGAGCCATTGCCGTTTTTAGGATTATTGGCTTCCCTCGCTCTCTCTGCTGCTGCTTCACCATCTCTATAAAATTGATCCCCTTTCTCAGAGTCTCCTCGCTCATAGACCACTGCCGCACTAGAAAAATGCTCGCTCGCTGTTGCATAGTCTTGAGCACTCATCTGTTTTAATGCTCTTCGATTTTTAGGATCTAAGTTGTTAAGCTCTGATAGCCGCTCAGAGTGATCTAGTTCTGATAGCAGCTCAGACCGATCTAGTTCTGACAGCAGCTCAGACCGATCTAGTTCTGATAGCAGCTCAGAGCGATCTAGTGTATTTAAGCCAGCCTTATAGCAACTACCACCTACTTTTTCTTTACCGTTTGCGAAAGCATCTACGGCTTTAATAAAAAAATCACTTGCGCGTTTTGATTCTTCAGCAGCCTGAACGTGACCTCCTGCAGTATATTCAGCAGTTTTAACAAGTGCGAGAGCTGCACTGTCCCAATTCGTTCCTGTTTTATCTCTTCCTGCCATGTAAGCCTGAGCAGCATTAGTAAAATAGTCACCAGCTAACTTAGATTTTCCAGCAGCCTGAGATAAATTATTTTTAATCTCAGAATTTATTTCTCTCTCAGCTTGATGTTGATAATTAATAGCTTGAATAAATTGCTTGCTAGCATCCTGTTCAGCAATAGCTATAGATAACAGGCACTTCTTCCTCTCATGAAATTTTTCCTCGCTAAAACCCTTAGGCATAGGCTCAAGTCTTTGAGCATAATGACGCGCCGCAGACTGAGCAAGCATGCCAGCTCTATCGTAACGTTCACCATCATCCCATCTCTCATCAGCAAAAGCTTCTGCCGCTTTAGCAAAATAGTGACTAGCCTCCTGAGCTCCTTCAGAAGGCCTTCCTGCGTCACCTACCTCAGGTGTATTACGTTGTTGATTATTGCCTAATAGTTCTATTTTCTCACGTAGTTGTTGGGCAGCAAAAAGGGCATTCTCAAAAGCATTATCCCAACTATCACCTTCTTCTTCTTTTGCTTCTTGGAAGGCCTTGATTGCCTTATTGAAATATTCATAAGCTTTTTCAGCTTTTTGTTGAACTTCGATCCCTAGCTGAGCATTTTCTGGATCCTGTTTTAATTGAGTAGCTATCGTAATCAGTTCATTAATATCATTTAACTTATTAATATTATGAGTGCGATATTCCCTATCCACACTTAATGCTTTAGCCAGATTCAGTCTTCCAAAACGTATCTTTTGATGCAGACGGCGAGAGTCAGGTGTAAGTTCATCTGTTGTTTTTAACAATCTATTAATCCACTTGTAATAGATGCCATGTGAAAATTTAGCCATTATCAATGCCAAAGCACCACTCACTTGAGGTACTGCCATAGAAGTACCATCTTTAGAAGCGTAAGGATCATCAACATTACATAGCGTTGAAAAAATATTTTCCCCAGGAGCAGCAATATGGACGCTCTCTGGTCCATAGTAAGAAATTAGGCTTAACTCATTATTAGTACTGCTTGCAGCCACAGTAATTATATTATCAAGCCCATAATTAGCAGGATAACATGGATAAAAATCATTATTAAAATAGTTAGATGGATCCTTAAATCCGTTCACTTTAAAATAACCTTGAGGTAGATCAGGGTCATTAGGCTCTCTATTTCCTGCTGCAACAACAGCTATAATACCTTTATTTTGAGCATCCTTTAATACTTTAAACTCTTCTTCCGAGTACCCAGTACTGCTATAACTACAATTCAAGATCTTTGCTTTATTATCAGAAGCAAATTTAATACATTGAGCTCTTGCTTCTGCCGGAAGCTTTCCTAATTTTCCTGCCTTACAAGCCATCAGTTGAACTTTCCGTGCAACACTAGCGACCCCTATGACGTTATCAGTTTCAGCTCCAGCAATCCCTCCTACATGAGTTCCATGACCATCAATATCAGTTGGAGTAAAATTTTTATTCAAAGCGTTATATCCATGATATGAATTAGTTGAAACCAGAAGATCAGTTGGATAGTTTGTAGATCTTTGTAGTTCTGAACCCGTTCTACTCCACATGTTGTTAACAAGATCCTCATGACGAGTCGCCATACCTGTATCAATAACAGCTAGAGTAATATTACGTGCCCATTTGTCTCTTATATCCTCTATATTCCATGCTTCAGGAGCACGAATGCCTGCTAATTCATGATGCAGATGCCATTGACTATCATAATATTTATCTTTACCCGTAGCACAGAGATGAGCTAAAAAATTAGGTTCCCTACTAACTGTTAAATATTTAGTGGCCTCTAATACTGCATTAAATGCTGCTATGGTGGGTTCTTTTACCTCGTTACTTAGATCAGCAACAGGCCTGAAAGAAAGCCGATAGCTATTGAAAGAAGGAATCGACTCCTCTATTGACATTTGAAGTTTCATATTGAAAGGAAATTCAGCAAGTCGATTATTTAACTTTTGTAGAAAATCTTTAGGATTTTCATCTTTTTCTAGGGTCACTATCAGATGATCAGCAACCATCTCACGATGATTAAGAATCGGGCGAGTAGTGGCATCTGCCTCTTGCTCAATCCCACTAGAAGAACCAACTTCTTCCTCAATAAGAACATAAGGATAATGACATATTGTTTTTAAAATCCTCTTCTTTGTCCCTCTTCCTGATTCAAGAACATTTTTTGGCTCTTGATCTACAATACGAGCATAGGGAAATTCCCTTAGGTCATTATTGGAAGGTAAGTTCTCTTTGGAATTATGTAATCTTATAGCTTCATCCCAAAAAACCTGCTTCTCTTTCGCTTGTTTTAATTCCTGAGCCCACCACTCTTGAAATTTATCTGAAACCTGCCTACTAGGTTTATGAAGAGCTACTTCCATTTGCTCCACTATTTTATCCCAGGCTTCTTTTGCTGCATGAGCGCTTTGTAATACTTCCTCCTTTTTTTCCGAATTACTTGGATCATAGAGAGCCTGAATAAATGTATCAGAAGCTCCCTTTTCTACTCGATAAACCTGATTTTGAAGCTCAATAACGCTATTATATCTCCTGTTCTCGCTTGCTTCAGGAGTATGATCTGACTCTAAATCTTTTGTTTTTTTAATAGCCTCAATAAATGACCCTGCAACTTGCTTAGCAGACTCGGCTGACTCATCCCACTCCTTAGCTTTTGCTTCTCTTCCCTGAGATCGTGATTGTGCTGCATTGACATAGTAATCACCTGCTATCTCCAACTGTTTAATAACCTGCATCTGCATATTAGCAACTTCTTCATTGTCTGCTGCTCCTGCCTCGGCAGCTTGATTAGCATATTCTATGACTTGGCTAAATTGATGAACTGCCTCTTGTGCAGATTCTCCAGCTTTGCGGTAACGCTCAGCTTTTTTTTCACTTCCTGGAACTTTCTGCAAACTAGCGGCCTTAGCATAGTAATCACTAGCTATTCTCGTGTGTTTAGAAACTTGCTCGTAAAGTCTTGATAACTCTTGATTACCATCAGTTATAGCAGAAGCAGCACTAGCAGCACTAGCAAGACTATCAGCTGTTTGTTCAATAAAATTGATAGCTGTTCGTAGATCATGATACCTTTTCTCTTCGCTGCTTTCATCAAGCAGAGCTAACTCATCTAACTCATCTAACTCTTTTTTTCTTTCATCTAGATTGTCAACCTCGCTAAGAGCCTTTTTCCAAAGAGATAAGGCAGCTTCTTTGTTAGCTTCCGTGATACTTTCTGTTTTGGCTTCTGTGGGGGCTTCGTTTTCAAGTTGCTCTATTGCGCTGATAACAATTTCACGAGTAACATGTTGATTACTTTTTAGACCACTGGGTTCTTTTTCTGGAGAAAGCTCTCCTAGATCATAAGGTGAATGGCTAGGGATCATAGCTGGAGAAACATCCTGATTATAAGCACTCACCAATCCATCTTTTAGATTAGTTGCTTCCTTTGTTTGAGACTTAGCTCTCGCTTGAAGCTCTGACAATCTATTAGAACCATCGAAAGAAAGATTTGCAATCTCAAGCCTGGCCTGGACAGCTTGTTGGAATTTTTCTGCTGCTTTCATGTTCTGTTTATCAATACAACCAGAAGCTTCGCTCACTAAGTACAATGTATTATCGAGACTATTAATAAGTTCCTCAAAAAAATTTAGCTTTTCTATATCATCCATTATTTCCTCAAATCCAGTAAGTTGATCAAATTTAATTAAAATACGATCAGTTAAATTGCTAAGATTTGCCCACTCTTTTTTTTGTTCTTCCGTTAGAGAAGGATCTTCTTGTTTCTGAATATAAGTATCTTTTAATAAAAAAATTGGAGCTTTCCTTGAAAATTCTTCGATATCCCTTCTAATGCTCTTATACTTTTCATCTATTTCATTGGCATAGCGTGTCCTTTTATCGGCTTGTTCTCTAAGTTTTTCTAGTTCTGATGGATCCCCTTGAGGACTCTTCTCCTTTTCTATCACCTCTCTCCAAGATGTTGCAGCAGCTTCTTTAGCATTGGCTACAAAGGAAGCCATCGATGCCAAGGCTCCTTCTTTATCTTCTCTAAAATTTTCTACATCATGAGCATATGCTTTAGAACTTTCTAATAAACGACTAATAAGAGTCTGGTCAACGTTTTCTGACTCATCACTAACATTATTTTCTCTATTAATACTTTCTGATTCAATTTTATCTTTAATATATCCAAAGATATTTTCAAAAGAACCTATCCTTAGATCATGCATAGACGCCATCCACTCAGTCATAAGGTTGTCAGGTATATCCAAAAATCCCTCTCCTTCAGAATCTAAAATTTTTGATCCATTAATAACTATATCGCTACGGGATATAAATTTTTTAGCACAGTCACGAAGTTCCTTGAGCTTCTCCTTTTCAAGAGAAGTAGATCTGCGCGCTTCTTCTTCTTCAGCGCGTGCACTCAAATTAGCAGCATGTTCAATTAATTTAGCTTTGAGATAATATCTTAAAAAAACATTAAACTCATTAGTTTTTGCTCTTCCGGAATTACTTAACTTACTTAGCTTGAGCGCGCACTCTGCGGCTTTTGTAAAATAAAGACCACTACTAACTGCGTAATTGGCAGTCTCGTTAAAAATAGTTTCATTTTCTTGACTAATCTGATTTTTATCTTGACCTCCTAATAGTTTTGCAGATAGATCAAAGTTATTAGCAGCATTTTTATACTGTTGATAAGCAGAATGGTACAATGGCCAAGCTTCTTCCTCACCTTCAGCTTCCTTTGTTATTGCTTCATTTAAAGACTCGAATGCTTTTTGATAATAGAGAGCAGTGGCCCTAAAACGAATATACATTTTGCTCTCGTCTTCACTAGAATCAGCTTCATTTTGAGCCATCTCTCTTCGTGTAAATAATTCTCTAATATCATTTATCTCACGTTTCTGAAATTCAGCTGATTTAGAAAAAAAGTCAGCAAGTTTCGTATTATTGTTACGTAACGCTTTTGCTGTATTATCTAAGTCTTTAGCAATATCGACTAATAAATCATAAACACGATGACTGCTACGAGCCGCAACGCTTAACTTGGATGCATCATCTTTCTTCCCTCCAGCTCGTGCTTTAGTCGCTTCAACGTGACTATCAAGAGAACTCTCCATTTCCTTTGACGCTTTTTCCCAAGCTTCTCTTATTTCATCCGATTTTGCCTGAATAATATTACTTCGTGCTATAGAGATTAACCGCACTTTTGCTGCTGCTTCAGTCCATGCTCTACTCTCATCATTATCTTCATCTTTTTTAGAACGCGCTTCGACTGCTTTCATATTATAGTCACGTCGTTTATCCCTCCATTCTGCAACATTTTCCCAATCAGTTGCTTCTTTTAATTCTTCTGCTACTCTAGCTTGAGCAGCTTTCTCTAATCGATCAGAGTTATAAGATGCACCGACAGCAGCATCAGTGAAATTTCCAGCATCCTTTTTTCTTCCTTCAGCTCGTGCTTGAATCGCTTGAATGTGAAACTCAACAGAACGCCTACTCTCTTCTGCTGCTTTTTTCCAGACTGCTATTATTTCTTGCGGTTTTTGTGCTGCAATAGCTTCAGTAACTTTGGCTAAGTAATCGGAAGTCCTCCTAGAAGAGTAACCAGCATTGTCATAGCTAACTGCATTGTCTACTTCTCCGTTAGCTCTGGCTTCTATAGCCTCGAGATGATAATCAATCTTTTTTTGGCTTTCCGATGCTGCCTCTTTCCACTGCGTGGCCTCTTCGAATTTTTGAGCAGCTTCCGCTTGAATCGATTTGGCTAACCGTTCAGAGGCATAGTAGGCACCATGACCAGCATTATCGTAGCTCTCTGCATCCGCTATTCTTCCGTTAGCTCTGGCTAGGATAGCATTGAGGTGATAGCCAACCTTTTCTTGGCTTTTGTGCGCTGCCCGTTCCAGTTTTTCAGCTACTGTAAGAGCTCCCTGATTTCGCTTTTTAATGGCTTCAGTAAAGTAGCGATGAGCCAAAAAGGCACCACCATAAGTAGCATTCTTCCAGCTCTCTTTATCTGCTGTTGTTCGTTTGGCACTGGGGTGATTAACTATGCTCGTAAAAATTTCTTTCTGCTGAGTTAGGTTTTTTATTTTCCGTTCTTCTTGAAGCTTTTTAGGCTCCTCTGTGTTAGAAACTTCAACTAGGGAGCTATAAGCTGTAAATGCACTATTAGCAGCTGTTTTCCACTGAGCTACCTCTTCACTTTCTTCAGGTGTTTGAATATCTCTGTATTCCATCGCTTGCAATAAACCATGAAATAAAGATAAACGATCATCAAAATGTCTCGCTTGAAGCATAGGATCAGAGCTTCGGAAGGCTTCATTAGAATGACGATCTCCTCTTAGATTGACTTCTGAGTTTCTTCGAGCCTCATCAACTCTGTGCAAAATCTCCTGAAGTTTGGCAGCTGTCAAATCAGGCCTCGATCTGATAATGCCGCCTCCTTTAGGAAGATGCTCATCTACAATACCTTGAACATTTACTTCTGGGTATTCAGATTGAAGTGTGGCTGCAAGCTGTTCAACAGTCGCTAAATTTTCAGATCTGTTTCCAACACTATTTTGACTATTCTGTGATTGTGGCTGAATGGTCGCTGTTTCCCCTTCGCCAGTAATAATGAGACGTTGTTCAGGCGGATGAGTCTCTACAGCTTGTCTGAAATCTTGGAGCGTGACCATCTCATGACCCAAAGCCATGAGTCCAAGAATTCCCACGGCTGCACTTACATCTTCGATGTAAGAGTCGAAGTTAGAAGTTGAAGTTGAAGTGGTGGAAGAGGAGAGCAATGTCAACATCGTTGAGGGAACTTCGACCTCGAAGGTTTCACTATTACAGCTAAGATAATCATCATTAGCTTCTTCCTTTAGCCTACTCACATCTTCGATGTGAGAGTTGAAGTTGGAAGTTGAAGTGACCGAGGAAGAAATCTCACTATTCATTTCTCCTAACCTGCCAGCGAAGCTGGCTTCTGCCTGTAGCCTGTTAATATAGTAAATGGGGCAATTTTCTCGACCTACAATGACTTGATAGTGCCATCGGCCAGGCTCGCCTAGGCGCACGATACAGGCGGTCGTTGGGTCCGAGGCCATAGCCTGGTTGTAGAGATGATTAGGATCACTCTCTGTTGCGAATTGATTTAAAAAATCAGAATAATCACTTGCTGTAATGGCACTTGCCCTAACCGGCAAAAGGATTGAGGTAAGAGGAGGCTGCTCGGGTGTCTGAGCGTACCCATTGATGAGAAAGCTGTCAAAAATTAGACAGGTAAAGATAAGGAATTTTAGGCAAGGTTTTTTCATGGTTTATGGTAAGCAAGTTAGAACCTGTTTTTCAAAGTCGCTGAGACTGATGAAGAGCAAGGAGCCAACGGCGCACAGGAGCTGAATGGACTAACGTCCGTTTCAGTAGACTGTGAAAACAGGTTCTAAGCCTTCGCCATCTAAACACAAATAATCTGATAGATAGCTATCGGCTGATGACGATCCATAATGATGATTGTTTCACCATTCTTTACTCTCTCTAAATAGAGGCTAAGATTATTTTTGCCGTAGATATATTAGCTTGAATCATCGAGCCAACGTAGCCACTTTATAGATATTTTGTCAACCCGCCAACTTCAACCCCAGCCTTAAATAGGTTGGTGTGTCGAGGTCTTCTCCTTCCACGATTGTCGGTTCACTTTTATCAAAACGCCCACGCTGGGCTGCTGTTAAATTGAGTGCCCCTTGTGTCTGTTTTGGTTTTTGTTTCATCGTGCTTTTATTAATAGGAATTTCCCAGGCTGCTATTTTCAGATTCGTAGCGTTAGGAGTGTTTTTTGCAATAGGCCTCGGCTCGGAATCGAGAGTAATGACAGAACCATCGAGCAAAGATTCAGGCTGTTCCTTAAACGACTTGGAAGGCTCCTGTTGTATGGTTATGGGAAGTAAAGACCCTGATGCAATTTTGTGCGAAGAAGTTTTTTGCACCTCGATCACTTCTACTGAATTTTTTTCCGTTCCACCAAGAGATGCTAAAATAAAAATCTGCACTGGCGAACCATCAGCCTCACTGGCTTGAACACTCAATTGAATATCGTGCTCACTCCCAGCAATCCGCTCTACCTCTTGCATGGCTGCCTGGGCTTCGGCAAAAGAAAGATCTTTGGGTCCGCGTAGCAAAAGAAAAATTTTATTTGCTTTCGCCAACGCCCGTTCGCGAAGTAGAGGGCTCTTAAAAGCTCGTTCTACGGCCTCATGCAGACGATTAGCGCCTGTTGCTTGACCAGAACCAAAAATAGTTTTGGCACCAGAACGACTCATCGCAGAGAGCAAATCAGAACGATTAATCCGCACTGGTCCTTTGCTCGCGAGCATTGCCAAGAGCGCAGGAATACAAAGTTGCATCGCCTCATCGGAAGCAACAAATGACTCCTCAAGGGCTGACATTTTGCTTTTGTTAGTACAGAGAGCATTGTTATCGAGCAGGAGAAGCCCATCACAGACTTGTTCCAGAACGGCCAATGATTCTAGAGCGAGTGTTTGAGCACGTTTGCCTTCAAATAAAAATGGCTGACTGACGCAAGCAATGGTTGTTTTTTTAGCAGCCTTCCCCATTCCTGCTAGCCTCGGAAGAAGAGTAGAGGCTGTTGTGCCACCGAGGCCACCACAAAGAATAACAAGGGAGGCAGCATCAAGCTCACCAGAAATATCTCGTCGGCATTCTTCGAAAGCCGTCGCCAGGTCTTGATCGGCCGGTAATGAAATTTTTGTTGTAACAACCGAAGCGGCAAGGGCATCAGCATCATTATTAATTGCAATAAGTCCAGAGAATGCTGGCGCACTCATAAGCAGACTATCAAGAAAATTAACGCCTGCATTTCCAACACCAAAAATACGATGAGAAGTCATAAAAAATTTAACCTAAAAACGTGAATGAAAATGAGAAAGTTGACGTAAGGAGTTGGTGCTAAAAATGGTTTTTATGAAACAGTACCTCACCTAAAAGGTGAGTGAGGTTTTAGAAAAAAAGTTTTGAGGCCAAGTATATTGCGTTAAATTTTTTATTTTTATTCATATTTTTAGGATCATACTTTGATTTCTTATTTCTTGAGTATCGAACAAAAAAACATCCTTTTTTTATTTCGTAAAGAGCTCCTATATAGCATTTTCCATCTCCTAGAAATCAACGCCGACGGAAGAGACCTCCAAGTGTCTTACTAATTTTAGAGAAAAGACTCTGATCCGGGATTTGACTATAAACCGCATTCGCATATTTAGTGAGTCCTATAGCTGTAGAAAACTGCGGATTTTCAAACGCCGAGGTTGGACCAGAAATATTTCGCGTTAAGGTGACTTGCACTGGCAGCCCAAAAACTTCTTCCGTCAATTTTTTTATTCCTCGAAGCCTTGCACAGCCACCTGTAAGCATGATTCCAGAGCCTAAGAGGTCAAGGTGACAACCCCTCTCCACTTCACGACGTAGCAATTGTAAGAGTTCATTGACGCGAGCATGAATAATCGTATCAAGCGCACGACGATCAATTTCACATCCTGAAAATCCAGGATCGTTTTTTAAACTAATTTTTCCACCTTGCGATTGCTCTGGTGGTAAGGTTGAGCCTTCCTCTGTTTTTAGAAGTTCCGCACGTACAATCGGCAGACGCAATCCAATCGAAACATCGTTAGTGATATGATCTCCACCAAGCGCTAAAACACCGCTATGACGAATCGAGCCATCGAGGTAAACAAGAAAATCAGTAGTACCACCACCAATATCAATAACGAGAGCGCCGAGGTCTTTTTGTTGCTGTGTCAGAACAACCTGTGCTGACGCTAGAGAATTCATAACAACATCCTCTACATCAATTTTTAAAGCTTCAAGACAGCGGAGTGTATTTTGAATGCGATTTTTTACTCCATGGACAATATGAAAATCAGCCTCTAAGCGCGATGCCAGCATTCCTTCAGGGTTAATGACGTTTTTATTTCCATCAACATGATAGTTTTGAATGATTGTATGGAGAAAAGCATTGATTGTAGGAAGCGTCACTTCTTTTGCACTCATCTCTACCAACCGCAAATCTTCTTCATCAATAGTTTCGTGATCCTCTGATAAAACCAGACTTCCACGGTTATTAAAACTTTGTAAATGCGATCCTGAAATAGCAACCCAGACACTACGTATCTCAACGTTACTTTTTTCTTCGGCATCAATGATAGCTTCTCGAATGCATGCTGTGACGCTCGCAAAATCAATGATTTCGCCCTTACGCACACCACGGGAAGGAGTTTCTCCAACACCTAAAATATGAATAGAGCCATCAGGAAACCCTTCAGAAACAACAACGCAAATTTTCGTTGTACCAATTTCAAGACCGACAAAAATTTGTTCACGTGACATGTTAAATAAGGTTAATAGCCTATAGACTGTAGGCTATAGGAAGAAAAAATACGTTCGTTATCAAAATAAAATGGGCGGATTTTTCTGTTTCTTTTAATAAACTTGGTTGGCAAACAAAATAAAAATGGCTTTTCAAATTCCACTTTCAAAGAAAATCTGCTGCAACCTATAGCCTTTAGCCTATAGTCTACAGCCTATTTCTTAGCGACTGCATCAACGTTGATTTTAAACGTCACCGGCGTATTATGCTCTAACATTAAATTTGCTGTTGCAAGTTGCCGACCGCTTTCCTGGCAATGAGCCTGTAATTTTTGTAGTCGCTCCATCTGTGCCGGAAAATTTTCTGGACCAAAGGTAAATTGTGTATCGTTTGTATCTTTTACAATGGCACAATATCCACGTGAAATATCAAGTAAACGAGGCGTCAATAAAATACCAGGGGTATTATTCATTGCATTCCAAAGCGCCAAAATAAACGGGAGGTTTTCATCTTGCAATGGTTGTCCAAGATGAACTTTTGAAGTATCAACTCCTTCCAGCAAGGGAAGCTCAAGCAAAGTAGCATCTAGTTTTTCAGGACTCATCGCGACACCTTCATTATCAATTACAAAACTCTGACCAGGAATAAAGGATTCTTCTAAAGAGCCTGCCAATCTTAAAATAGGAACCCGACGCTCGATTGAAACTTGAACTGTATTTGGCAGGATACGCTCCACGTGTGCTTTTTTTACTTCAGGCAAATCGTTCAAAATTTTTTCTGCAGAGCTCAGATCGAGGCTGAAAATATTAATCCCTTCGACCAGGCCGGTGCGCGCTTTTAATTCCGGAACGGTCAACACTCCATCCAGTGAAACTTCGAGATGCTGGACATTATAATTTGGATTTTTAAAGAAAAACTTATCAATCAGCAAGCGTCCTCCCAGATAAGAAGCCCCCGCAAGAACGATTACAAAAATAATTTTAGTCAATGCTCTATGGAGCTCCCTGGTCCGTTGCCGACGCACTTTTTCCGCACGCATCTTTACTTCGAGTAAATGATGCGATTCTTTACTACGAACAGTACGAGAACGACGATTGATATTAGGACGGCGAGGTGTCATCTTGGTAGGTTATAGGCTACAGGTTAGCAGGGGTTCAGGCTACAGGCTACAGGCTGAAGAAAATTTTCTTCAAAGATGAACTTTGAAGCTAAAAACGAGATATTTTATCCCTAAAAACGTGAATGAAAATGAGAAAGTTAGCGTAAGGAGTTGGATCGGAAGCTGGTTTTTATGACCTGCACGGTTAGTGAGGCTTTAGAACGAACAGCTTCAGGCCGACTATATTGCGTCAAATTTTTCATTTTCATTCACGTTTTTAGGTTTATACACCCAAATTTAATTGACTTACAAAATATAATTTCGTTCACCGATTAAAATGTAGTCTGTGCCTGCAGCCCCCGCTACGGGGCATCAACCCCCACAATTTGCACTTCGGTTTCTAACGCGATGCCTCGCTCTTGCAACGCTCTCTTTTTGATTTCTTCAATCAATTCCAAAACTTCCGCTGCCGTAGCGCCACCATCATTGATGATAAAATTCCCATGCACTTGAGAAACACGTGCCTTACCAACAGAGTGATTTTTCAGACCCAATTCTTCGATAAGACGTCCAGCAGAAATCGCTTCGCGATAGTTTAAGTGGCCAGTTGAAGTTGAAGCTTCGACTTCTACTTTTTCTCCTTCTTCCTTACTTAAACTTCCAACTTCAACTACTGCGAAGCAGTTAGGCACCGGAACGACGCACTCCTTCGCTGCCTCAGTAGAGAGTGAAGATGAATTTGTAAAATCCGCCTTTACGTTCGCTAAGGCTGATGAAGGAGAAGGAGCTGACGGCGCACAGGAGCTGAGTGTATGTCTGATCCTCGATGCTCCGAGCACCGGAACGACGCACTCCTTCGCTGCCTTAGTAGAACGTAAAGGCGGATTTTTGAAGATGCACCCTGCGCTGGCCCCTATCGGTTGCGTCTCTTTTCGATGAGTAAAGGAGGCTTGAAGCCCATGTTGAATTTCATCAAAGGTAGCAGGGTCCCCTTTTAATGAGGCTGAAAGAACATAATGATTTTTCAAAAAAGGAACATCACGATACCGAATCTCTAACTCTTCTGGCGTGCAGGAAAAAATCTTTCCTTCTTGATCGAGATAACGAATCTCTATCACCTGCTCAAAGGTTTGCTGCCCCATCGCACCAGCATTCATACGCAAACTCCCACCTAGATTTCCAGGAATACCATCCATCCATTCAAAGCCTCCAATACCGGCCTGACGAGCAAGAGCAGCCAGCTGTTTTAATTTTACACCGACACCCGCAGTAATGGTCATGCCATCAACTTGATACTGCGCAAAAACACCACGCACGAGATGCACCACAACTCCTGGAATTCCACCATCCCGCACGAGCAGATTGGATCCCCTTCCCATGACCATGAGTGGAATTTTTTTGTTGGAACAAAATTTCACTAACGTTGCAAATTCTTCTTCTCTCTCTGGCTCTACCCAAAATTGCGCCGGTCCTCCCACGCGCATAGTTGTATGCAGAGAAAGCGGCTCATAAAGAAGGACGCGACCCTGTTTCATCAAGGCTATAAGTTCGTCGCGCATTTTTAGATCAGCCACCAAGTGCTCTACGGTTTCATGAATATTTCCCGCACCAAGACAGAGGAGTAAATCACCTTCTTTCAATAAAGCACCAACACGAGTCTTCATTTTTTCTAGCGACGGCTCATAAAAGATCGCGCTATGACCTTGAGCCAAGGAGGCATCGACAATCTTTTGTGCTGTGATGCCTTCAATTGGTGATTCACCGGCAGGATAAATATCAGTGACAAAAACAAGATCAGCTCCTAATAACACACGACCAAACTCCTCGTAAAAAACGGCTGTCCTAGTGTAACGATGTGGCTGAAATATGATGACCAGGCGCTTGATCGCTTGGCGATAGTTAATCGCTTCGCAATAGTTGATCGCTTTGCGATAGTTTAAGTGACCAGTTGAAGTTGAAGTTTTAACGTTGAATGTTTCTGCTTTTTTCGACACTTCAACTTCCAACTTCGACTGCTCTTCTGGATTTTTCTTCACTTCAACTTCAACTTCCAACTTCGACTGCTCTTCTGGATTTTTCTTCACTTCAACTTCAACTTCCAACTTCGACTGCTGTTCTGTAGCGCTAGCTGCAGAACAGCTAGGCATAATCGAGCGGGCACTTTCTATCGTTGCTGCAATTTCAGTTGGGTGATGTCCGTAGTCATCAAAAACAAGGATGCCTTTGTTTTCATATTTAAGTTCGAATCTTCTTTTTGCCCCGCGAAATGTTTCTAATGCTGCAGCAATACGATCAAACGAAACTCCAAGCTCACATGCTAGTGCAATAACAAGCATCGCATTGCTAACATTATGGGCACCAAAAATGTTAAGCTCGATAGAACCCAATTTTTTACTTTTGAAAAAAACATCGAAAGAAGAACCCGGTTTTTGTGGTGTCAGCTGAGCATAGCGATAAAGAGAGCCTTCGCCCGCGCCCACGGGAATTGCGCGAGGATGCTGGGCGCAGACGCGTGTGGCACCAGGATCATCAGCACAGTAAAAAACATAACCGCGTGTTTGCATGATGAGCTGTTGATAAACCGCATCAATAGCTTCAATATCTTTATAAAAATCGAGATGCTCTGGCTCAATGTTAAGAACAATGGCATGTTCTGGTTTGTAATGAATGAGCGTTCCATCGCTTTCATCACCTTCCGCAACAAAATAGTCACTTTCGTTATTCCAACGTGCGTTGGTGCCAAGAATAGGAATTGGGGCTCCAACATAATGCGAAGGCTGAAGGCCTGCTTCACCCAAAACATGAGCGGCCATGGAAGAAGTTGTCGTTTTCCCATGCATGCCACAAATGATGATTCCCTTTTTGCGAGCCAGCAATGCGGCAAGGACTTCCGCGCGCCGTGCCATCTTTGTTCCAAGACGCTTAGCTTCATCAAATGTGATATTTCCTGGCTGAATAGCTGAGGAATAAATAACAAGATCTGACTGACGTGCATCTTCTAGGCAATGAGTTGTGCTAAAAAGAAGCCCCTGTTTTTTTAAATTTTCAATCTCAGGTGTCGTTGCACGATCTGAGCCCGTCACACGATGCCCAAGAGCTAACAACAAAGCTGCAAGGCCACTCATCCCAGACCCAGCAACGCCGATAAGGTGGATACGAAGTGCTTTATTGAATAAGATATTCTCTAAATTTTTTGTCATTATTTGTAGTAAGTAATCTAAAAATGACGATCGGCCTGTTCCATCCTATCCGCAACGGCTTCTGCAGCATTCACGGGTAAGATTTTTTTTGCTGCTTCTGCCATGCGGGTACGACGATGTTTATCTCCCAACAAATTAGTGATAAGCCGGACTAAGGCTTCCGGGGTAACTTCTGATTCTTCTAAAACCTCTGAGGCACCTGCTGCTTGAAAAATAGCGGCATTCTGATGTTGATGGCGTTCTGCGGCAAAGGGAAATGGAATTAAAATGGAAGGAATTCCAAAGTGAGAAATTTCACTCAAGCTTGCCGCGCCAGCCCTCGAAATCACAAGGTCTGCAGCTGAATACGCCTCATGCATACAATAATGAAAGGAAGCCACATGTGCACTGACACCTTCACGTTGATAATTAATAGCTGCTAAATTGTCATCATGCTCACCGGTTAGATGAATAATTTGAAGTGGAAGATCTTTAAGGAGGGCAGTAGAGCGAAAAAGAAGTTGATTCACTTTTCCCGCACCTTGGCTCCCTCCCATAACAAGTAATGTCTGCTTATCAGGTGAGAGTTTGAAGCTGGCTAATGCCTCTTGACGAGGAAGCGGCTCACCAAGATCACGTCGTACAGGCGTGCCTGTTATACAAATTTCTGCTTTTGGAAACGAAGCTGCGCAGGATTCAAAACCAAGTAAAACCTTATTTGCACAACGAGCGGTCAGTTTATTAGCGCGTCCAGCAATAGCATTTGATTCATGAATAAAGGATGGAATCCCTTGTAATCGCGCCGCCAAGATGGGTGCTGCAGAAGTAAAGCCTCCCATACCCAAAACAGCAGAGGGCCGATAACGACGATACAATTTTCGACAATGCGCAACACTCTCCCAGGCACGCCGCATAAACCGTAAAAAGGCTGGAGATAGAACCGAGGGCATACCAATTGAAGGAAGTTTTTCTATGCGAAATTCGCTATGATCCCGCAGTGCGATAGCATCGATTTCTTTTTCTGAAACAAGCAACAAAACATCATGTCCACGCTCATGTAAGATCTCCGCAACAGCAAGTCCTGGAAACAGATGTCCCCCGGTCCCACCGCACGCAATCACAAAATTTTTTCCCATAAGTGAAAGAGACTATAGGTTTACGATCAATCTCGTCAACTTAAGGAATTATGCGATTCATATTTTTAAGATTATAGCTATTCATAGAATTCTTTCTAAGCTCTAATGATATTCTCGCTTCCATTTTGGAATCATTTTGCATTCCTTTATGGAATGCCAACGGCAACATTGGTTATCAAATCTGTTCCTAAAAATGTTTATGAGTATCTTAAAGAATCAGCTCATGCTCATCGACGCTCTTTAACTCAAGAAGTGATTACTATTTTAGAACAAATCATGATCTCTCAAAAAAAAGAAAAAAAGTTTCAGGCTCAAAAATTCCTCTAGAGACTCTATTTTCAAAGAGAAAATTTGTTCCTGGGTATTTAGAACTCTATAAATCAGGTGTTTTTGCAGGAGGAACTGATTCTTCTATGATGATTTCTGAGGATCGTAACACTCGATGAAGAGGGCTTATTATGATGCAACTTTTCTTTGTAAATTAATTTTTTCTGAAAAAGATTTAGAAAAGATTGTTTTTCATGCTGCTCAAATGCAGCATTTAACTAGAACTTGTTCCAATTCCATTGGATATTGGGACAAACTCTCTTATTCCAACGGATCAAACAGACTCTGCAGATCTTTGTCGGTCATTTTAAATTTGCTTTCTGTTCCTGAAAACAATCCTTCCATAAGAGCATGTTTATTTTGTTGCATCTCGAGAATTTTTTCTTCCACTGTTCCTTTGGTGACAAGCTTGTAGACAAAGACTGTTTTACTTTGACCAATACGATGAGCCCGGTCGGTCGCTTGGTTTTCGACGGCTGGATTCCACCATGGGTCATAATGAATGACGGTATCGGCCGCTGTTAAATTAAGACCTGTGCCACCAGCTTTCAAACTAATTAGAAAAAGCGGCACGTTGCCTTCTTGAAATTGCTGCACGGGAGTTTTACGATCTTGTGTTTGGCCCGTTAGTTTCACATAAGAAATCGTTTTTTCATGAAGCTCTTTTTCAATGAGTGCCAGCATTTCCGTAAATTGAGAAAATAATAAAATGCGCCGACCTTCAGAGAGAAGTTCTGTGAGCAAACTCATCAGTAATTCTAGTTTAGCTGATGGAACCTTCTCTTTTTGAGCTGTTGCTATTTTTAAGAGACGAGGATCACAGCATACCTGACGCAATTTTAATAATGCATCTAAAATAAAAATATGACTTCGGTTTAATCCCAGCTCAGCTACATGCTTTTTCACTTTTTTCTGCATGCTTACGCGAATCGTTTCATACAAATCACGCTGAGGACCATCCAACTCAATATGGCGAATCATTTCCACTTTTTCAGGCAATTCCTCCATCACCTTATCTTTGGTACGTCTCAATAAAAAGGGTGCTATCCGTCGGTTTAAATGAGTGCGCCGCTCATGATCAGCATGTTTTTCAATAGGGGTACGGAACAATTGAGTGAATTGTTTTCGTTCTCCTAATAATCCCGGCATCATAAAATGAAAGAGCGACCAGAGTTCGCCTAAATGATTTTCCATCGGTGTTCCTGTTAAACAGAGACGATGTTGGGTCTTAAGCTGCAGAGCAATTTGAGCTGCTTTCGTTTGAGAGTTTTTAATATATTGAGCCTCATCCAGGATGAGGTAATAAAAATCGTGATTCAACAAGATCTCTTTATCACGCGCAATCAAAGGGTAAGTCGTTAATATTAAATCATGAGAAGAGATCTCTTCGACAAGATTTTTCCGAAGCGCTCCATGGAGTAACAAGACTTTTAGGTCAGGTGTAAATCGTTCGGCTTCCATTTGCCAATTAAACATCAAGCTTGTTGGGGCTACGATCAGACAAGGCCTTTGCATACGGCCACTTATTTTTTCAAGCTGCAGGTGAGCAAGAGCTTGCACCGTTTTACCAAGCCCCATATCATCAGCTAAGATACCAGAGAGATCATACTCTCGTAAAAATTGCAACCAACTGAGTCCCTCGATTTGATAAGGGCGAAGCTCACCTTGAAATCCCGAAGGTGCTTGAACAGTCTCTATTCCACGAAATTCAGAAAGTTTTTTGCCCATCTTTCGAAGCCGGTCTCCTCCAATCCAGCGTAGCTGAGCAGCTCCCATTGCTTTTTCTAGTTCCTGCAAGCGTGCGGCATGGAGCTTGGATAAACGGAGTTTATTATTTTTGGTAAGACTTTCGCTGTCGTATAATTCGATAAAAATATTAAGAATGTTCCTCAAACGCTCAGCCGGTAATTTAAGATAGTGACCATTAGGAAGCTGCGCAAAAACAGATTTGATTTCTTTATTGATCAGATCTTCTCTTGGTTGTGAGGAAGATGATAACTTATCAGTCTTCAGTTTTTGTAATATCTTTTGTAATACAGGTAATAAATTGATTTTTTCTCCCTCTAACGTAATTCCTAATTCCAAGCCAAACCAGTCATAACTACTAGTTTCATCAAGAGAGGAATACCATTCTTCAATCTCGCTATTAACTACTTGGTAAGGATAATCTTTCGCTATATTGATACGCCAACCTTGCTCTTTTAGTTGAGGTAAAGCAAAGGCACTAAACTCAACGGGATCGTAATTTTCTAAATCCAATAGAAAGTAAGGAGGCGCAGAGCTGCGAAGCTGTTTAAAAAATCCTTCTTCCTCTTGATCCGGAAGAGCCCAACCTACTTTAGCAATTATTTCAATATAAGCATCTTCTTTAGCAGTATCCCGTTTTATACTAAAGAGCTGATCATCTTTTAAATAATATAAAAAATCTTGTTCTGCAACTGATGAGACAAGATGGCCATGATAATCAAAAGTTACTTCAAGAGCTGGTTCTAAAACAGTAACGAAATCCCAGGATCGACCATGACGAGACTTCTTTATTGGCACTTGAAAAAGACGTAAGCATGGAAGAGGCTCAACTGTTTCTGACTCTTGAAGAGGTACTTTAGGTTGTTCAATGGGAAACTTATCCTGATGTTTCTTTAACAAGAGGGATACTTTTTTAGCCTGCTCCATCGGCACCTTGGCTAAGGATAACAACATGGGTAGTGTTGGCCGATCAATACCTGTTTGCATGATACCTATTTCACCAGTTTTTTCATTGCAATACCAAACATGCTCAACAGCAAAAAGATACAGCCTATTTTTTTCTCTATGACAGTGCAATGATTGGACCCCGTCATTATTACTGAGTTGCCAATGCCACTCGGCTCTTTTTTCTGGCCCCAAGTGAAGATAGGTTGTTTGTGCATCGGACCAACAGCAAAACCCTGTCTTGACAAGCTTGATTAAAATCTCCTCTCCTTTCTGACCTAAAAGCTCATATTTGCCATCATCCTGATAATAACTGTTACCTTTATAAAAACTCTGCATCCCTTTTAATTCCATGAGCAACTCTCTTGTTGTCTCATCCAAGAGATCTTGCTGACTTTTCATGCTGGGAATGAATCGCTTATAGACGCTTGTTTTTCCAGATTTCAAAGTCCTAGCATAAGTAATTTCTACTTTTATTCCTAGCGAAGGAGCATGAGAATAAGAAGTCGTAGGAGAGAGAAGGTAACGAAAGTGATAAGTGTTTGGCGTCCCTTGCACTAATACAAACTGCTTCGACTCGGAAAGAGAACGATCCAGATTTGTTAACCAATGGTCCATTTCAGAGCTGTTTTGCATAGGTTTTTGTACAGGTTACTGGTCGATTATATCCTATTAGCTAATGCTTGTGCTTCATTGAATTTCTTTAGGGCCTCATTATCCCAATATCCCCCTCCCGTAGGGCCGTATTTATTTCCTTTTGCGCGTTCTTGAATTGCCTTGATCCAACTCTCGTATGCTTGACGATTCAATGCTGCCGCCTCTTCCCAGCGCGTGGCCTCATCAAGTTTTTCTTGCGTTCCTACGACCCGCGCTTCGATCGCTTTGGCTAAGCGATCAGAGGCAAAGGAGGCACCACGACCAGCATTGTCCCAACTCGTTGCATCGTCTGCTTTTCCTACGGCTCTGGCTTGGATGGCTTTGAGATAATATTCACTTCTTTTTTGGCTTTCTCTGTCTGCTTCTTCCCAGCGCTTGGCCTCGCCAAGTTTTTCAAGCGTTCCTTCAACCCGCGCTTCGATCGCTTTGGC
>JBIRBD010000025.1:0-17001 GCA_044326465.1 Chthoniobacterales bacterium | reverse complement strand
GCTTTTGCTCTAAAGGGTGTTATTAAAAAGTATAATGGATATTTTATGATAAGGCATTATTTCAAAAAAACGCTGCCTGCTATTTTAATCTTAGATTTCTTCTTTCTCTGCTACAATTATATTGCGCTTAACAGGATCCATAGTGCTACCAGAATCTATACTGCTTACACTGCCAAACATAGAGTCTCCTCCATTATCAGAACTCACACTATCAAACATAGAGCCTCCTACATTATCAGAACTCGCATCATCATCCATTTCAGGAGATCTTTCATGATTGGAAGTGACGCTTTTGATCTCAATATCAGGATCTTCTTCAATCGTTTCCTCTTCCTCTTTTAAAGAATCTTCTGAAGCAATCATTTCCAAATCGCTACCACTAGGAGGCTTATCAAGATAACTTGTTAGACCTTTCTGAAGATTCTCTAGCGGCTGAGCCTTAACACCTGGCGGCATATTATACAAAGTCGAGGCATGTTGAAAAAAAGAGCCTTTCTTTTCGGCGCCTTCAATAATTGCATACCATTTTGCTCGATGTGCTCTGGCTTCTTGTACGATCCTAGTGCATGCAAGAATATTTCTCTGGTTTTCGGCAATGCGCTGACTCAACTCTCGACTATTGAGAGAAGGAACAGTCTCCATTAAACCGGTGGCCGCCTTGGGAGCTTGAGCAAGTAGTTCCAATCGTGCAGAATAGCCTTTATTTTCTTGCTGATAGGCTTTTATCGATCGCTCTCCTTCATCAATAAATTGGTGGAGACGCCTCCATTGCTCATGAGCCTTGGTTAGATCGCCCCCTTGGCCTCCCTGAAAACCAAAAACATAAGTAAGCACCAGGTAATTTTGACATAGATCCATCCCTCTGAGCTGCATTAAAAAATTAGCCTCATTGTCACCAAACACTCTCGTATCTAGCTCGCCAATAGTTGCCTGTCTCTCTCGTTCTTCTAGCAACGCAATCGATTGCTTTCTTTTGTCATCACCAGAAAATTGTTGACGAGCAACCTCAAAGACTGACCGGCCCCCTATAATTTTCTCAAGCGCTTGAGCCACCTCACGCTCACTATCGATTGCATGATTAGTATGAGAAGGTGACTCTCTTAACAAAAGAGCCTCTTTAATACGAAGCTGAACAGTAGTCGCCGTTGCTAAATTGGTGTTATAAGTCGATTTTGTACAAAGAATTGTAAGGTTGGCTAGCTGCTGTACCTCTTTTAAGGTTTTGGAATCAATTATTGAGAGTGAAATTTCTCCTGTAGCAATCAGGCGATAATAGCCATGAGCTTTGATAAGAGCGTGAGAAATATCAGGGACTTCTTGCAAGAGAGCGTTAATTTTTTCATCTAGTCCCTCTAGCTCCTTTATTTCTCCATCTAGTCCCTTTAGCTCTTGTTCCTCTTGTTCAAAGAATGTGAAGTTATCACCCTCATTCGATGACCCCTCTTTAAGAGAGATTGAATCGCTTGTTGTAGGGTTACTTGTTTGAACCACTGTCCAAGAATTTTCAGGAAGGCCACTCTCCTCGTCAGGGTAAAATGAACTGATTGATAATTCACAGTCAATTTTTTGTCTTAATAATTCCGTATAGCGAGTAATCGTAGAATCGAGTTTTCTAAGGTTAGTTTTTATACTATTTTCTAGCGGTTGGCTAATAGCACCTTCGATGAGATTAACAACACCTGGTTCTCGGACTGACTGAGGCAGTAGAGGCTCTATTATTGGCAGATAAGGCTCTATCATGCTTAGAACATATTCGATAATTTCTTTGAGTAATGCACGATAGTCATCTCCAGGAGCATCTGGCGTTATTTTTTTAAGATACTCTGTAAGAAATGCCTTTCGTTCTGCTGGACTTAAGACAGAAAGAATCTTGATTATTTCTTCAGTGATCTTGAGCTCCGTTGCCAAAGCCTCTGCATTTTCAAATTTTTTAATATCTACTTCAAGGGGTAAAGATTCCTCGGTCAGCAGAGGCTCATCCTCTTTACGTCCAAAAACTTCTCGAAGCGCACGCTCTGTTATTTCAGAGCCAAAGCGTTCTTCCATCTGGGTGACTTGTTGTTTGAAATTTTGCGCAAGATTGCGGGCGAGGTCAATTTGATCTGGTTTTATCAACTCCCTATCTGCAAGTGAGTCGAACAGTGTTTTATGAACATGGTCAGCTGCCAAAGAACCAAAATCTTGCCTTAGAGCATCATGAACTGCTTTCAGTGACGGAGGCCCTGAATCTTTTGTCTCTTCAACAGAAGCCTCAGGTGGTCCAGCAGGCTTAGATCGTTGAGCTGCCGCCTGTCTTTCTATACTCCTAAGCGCAAAATTATTCATGAGGTTAAAAACGTGAATGAAAATGAGAAAGCTTTTGTAAGGACTTTATTTCAAAATGCCTTTTTACCCTTTTAACAATCTTGAATCAGGAGTGATCATTGTTGCGTGGAGAGGTTCCAGGGCCTGCGAAGAACCAAGATTACGGCGGCAGGTTAAGATGCAAGCAATTACATTTTTGATCATCGCTTCAAAAACATCTAAGTTCATTTCCTTTAGTGACTCGCGAAGGCAATATTGGACAACATCACTTCCTGGCTGAAGCGCAAAAGAACCTCGTGCTGAAAAAGCCCAGAGAAAATTAGCGACAAGCAGCTTCCTCATGCCCTCGGCCGACAATCCAGCAGAGGAGAAATCGGTCACATCGCTAACAACAATGAGCTCTTCCGAGGCAGCACTTTCAAACATCCTCAACCGCACGGCATTATCATAGACAATATTATAAATACCATTCGGATCAGCCACTAGCGGTCCAATCCCCAAGCGCTCCCCTAGCTCTAGCATCAGTTGATTAAGAAGTGGCATGAGTTTGAGAAAAGCGGGTCGGTTTTTAAGTGAATATGGTCACAAACAGAAAGATGTTAGTTTTCTGTATTATTTATTTTAGTTACCTACTCCGAAAGAGCAGTTCCAATATCGATAGCTGTTTTTTGTGTTAATTCTTGTGTAACTTCTTTACCAGGATTATCTTTCCATGTACTATCAATGGCGCCTATCCAGCCTTCATCGTCTTCGTCTTCTAACACGCTTGAGCCATGACTAGAAGTATCACGAGGAACCTCATTGGATCTGCTAGTTTCAGTCTCTCCAGCAACCTGAGTAGGGATTGTTATTGGAGCAGAATAATGATCGACTACGGTTCCTTGCATACCATCAGGAGCCAGAGAAGCCTCTAATGACTCAGAACGGGTAACTTGAGTGGTCTTTTTTAGATTACTATCCACTCTGAAATCGCTTTCTGTATCACTTTTCTTTGAAGAACCGAGGGCCCAATTAGGAATGAATAATGTTCCAAACTCACTCCAGGTTCTCGTTGGTTTATTATTATGGTCAAAACCTCTTCCTGCAATCCAGCCACCCCAAGTTCTATTTTCATATGTAGTAGTTTTATCATGACCTATCCCTAACATCCAGGCTCCAAAACTTGACCAGGATCTATTATTTCCACTTCCTGTAATCCAATCGATCTTTTTACCAAACCACTCTTTAGTAGCTTTCACGATCCCAGAATCATTGTTGTTAACCTGGTTTGGTGAGACAGGGTCTACTTGCGTTGATCCTGTTGTTGATGGTATATTTGTGACGTTCATAATATTAATTTATTGCAATTGATCATCTCTTTCTGGCGAAAGAGATATGCAAAAAGTTGCTGGTTGTCAGTTGTTGGTTATTTTTATTCGAAAGGTTTATTTTTTAAGCCCCTTTTTATCAGCTTGTTATGGTAATGCTTCTTTTTTAGCAGCTAAGGAAAAAGCTACTTCTTCACTGTCAACTGAGAACCAAGAATTTACAACTATCGCTTATCTTGAGAAGAAGATGAGCAGTTGCGCTTATTTGCTCTTGGTATGGCTCTCATCTCCATTCTTCACTCTATCATTCTCTAGTAACTTATACGGTATCAAAAGTACGATATCCTCAGCCTTTTCAGCTGCCTCAGTAGCTTTCTGAGCAGCTTCTGTGCAAGATGTTGCATAAGAAAAAATATTAAAATGCTCCTTATCGTTGATAGTTGATAACATCAAGGCAACCTTCTTATTAGCAGTAAAAGCAGCATCACGAGCGTTCGCATTTAATTGCTGAAGCTCTTTATTATCTGGATACTTATTGGCGGCAGCAGCAGCGCGTCCTGCCATTTGCATAGCAACATCTGCATTAACGTAAGATTGCAACACATAGACAGCTAGCGAATCAACTACTTTATAGTTAAGGCCTACCGTAGCATCTTTGAGCTGTTTTTCAATAGCCTCAAACCCAGCATTAGCAGTCTTCTGCAGTTCCTTAAAATTATTAGGAACTACCTCTTCAAACTTAGGTTTTGAGCCTCCTTCAGTAAAAAAATAATGAACTTCTTTATTAAATTTCTCAAAAATCTCGCAAAATTTTTGTGTTATCGAAATAGGTAGACTCTGTGCTTGCTCGACGCGACGATCATAAAAATCTCCCGTAGCAGTACTAACCGCTAATCCAATGTTTGGCTCAGAGGTTTCTATGGGTTGTAAGCCTGGTGCCCCTATTGCTGTTGTTCCTTCCATAATATTACAGGAGATTGCCTACAGGAATTCCAATTCCCTGTAGCCAGAAAAGTTCGATCTCTACGACTCTCGGTTTTGCTTAAGCGTAGGTTCCGCCGATGGGAGCGGCTGTGGTTGCGGCGGTAGTATTGGAAGATACAGCACCCTTGGTTTTAGGCGAAGTTGTCCCTGCAGTACCAGCTGGACCTTCACCGAGACGTTGGTTCCAATAAAGAGCAGTGTCACTAAATCCTTTCAAGAGTTCTTGAAAGCGTAAAAACTCCATGCCGGTGATTTTCTCTTGATAGCACATGAAAACACTGAGGGTGGCTGGATCAACACCAAGTGTGGCACCACCTGTTCCTGCCCATAAGAGATTTGCCTCGAGCAGCAGCGGATAAAAAGATTCTGCCTCATGTGGCGCCAAAGTACCAACGATGCTAGAAAAAATTAACGCGCCTGAATCCTCATTACATTCAAGATCAATGGTCACACGATCATCGAAGCGGAGCGAGCAGAGACCTTGACTTCCAGGCTTGAGATCAGGAAGACCAACACTTTTTCCGAGATCTTTCAATAAGTTGTTAAAATGTTCAATAGACATAGGGTTTTATTTTTTAGGTTTTACTATAACGCTTAACGTATCACTGAGGTAAAGAGATGCAACTTTTTTTATGAAGAAAAGTCAATGGAATTCTGACCGTAATTGCTCATCTCCTTCTGGCGAAGAAGACGAGCAAACAGTTGTCGGTTGTTGGTTATTTTTGTTCGAAAGATTTATTTTTTTAAAATCCAATTTTATCAGTCTCTTAGCGGAACGCTTCTTTTTTAGAGCTAAGAAAAAAGTTGTTTCTTAACCATCAACCTAGAACCAATAACCATTGCTTATCCTCTAGAAGAAGATGAGCAATTACTTAGACTCTGTCCAAAAAGTATCGATTTTTGACGAATGATTTTTTTGATTTGGTTGCTGATATTAGCATCTTAGCAGTAACGAGTGGCGTGTATGCTCACGATTGAAAGATCATTTTGCAAAGAATTGCTCGTTTATAAATGAGCTAAATTAACGTTTTTCATGAAGCCCCTATGTTATAAGTTGAGCTTGGATTAAAAATACTCGCCACCCGCTACTCGCCACTCGTTACTTTACCGCATAAATTGTAGCTTCCAGCATCAGAAAAAATATTCTTTTAAATTTTGACCTTCGTCGGACGCTCTAACTATTATCGATATCGTCACAATTATTTATTATTTCCCAATCTTCCGTTTCCCCCTCTAAAGATGGCTCTTCCTCCTTAGGCACGCTTTCTATTTCTAGAGCCTTCTTTTCATCGAGAACTCTCTTTTCAATCTGATTAGCTAAAAGATTACTCGGCAGCAGCTCATGATTAGGATCTTGTTCTTTAACTTCAATCAGTTTCTTGCACTTTTCTTCAATTTTATCCAGGCCACTTCTATCTTTTATGGTACAGGTTAATGCTTTAACATTTAATCCTTTATATTGTACATCAGGGTCTATTGCACTGTTCACTATGTTACTAAAAAGAGCGCTTATTGCAGAAATATCATCATCAGAAACAGTGCTTTCTTTTTCTTGAGCTAGCCTCCCTGCTTTAGATGTTAACTCATAACATTTTTTCATAGCATCGCGATACTCTTGAAAAACAGATTGCAGTTCTTTGCGCTCTTCTACATCAAGTCCCGTAGCTTCCTTCGTATTTTGTACTGCTTCTTTATCAAGAAGACCTAGCAACCCTTTTTTCAACTCTTCTGCTAATTGTTCTTGTTTTCCTAAGCTTTGAGGAGGTGTCTCCGTTGGCACGTCGAGAGGATTGGCTACACTCTGTGGTGACGCACCCGCTCTTCCTGCTTGTGCATTTAATTTATTTTTATTGTCAACGAAAACAAATCCGTCTGTTTTTACATCTTCAAGCTCTTCTTTTATCCTTTGAGCAGCTATTTGAGCATGCCCTGCCATAATGCTAGCTGCCTCAATAAAATGGATAAAATCATTATTTTTTCCTATCTTTTCCCCTTTTAATAGCTCCTTGGCTTTGTCAAAATCCTCTCTTGCTAGTTTGTTATCTCCTGTAGCAAGTTTTATCTGTTCCCAAGCCGCAGAAGTTAGATTCGTTTCCTTTTTAAGTTCCCGTAAGATAGCACTCGAGGAGTTAATTTTTGCTGCAATCTCCTGTTGAATTGTGAAAACCACCTCTTTGGCTTTGGTGCTTATATCTCCTATTTGTTCTGGAGTAATCTTTTTACTGAACGGGCTAGCATAAGTGTTCTTAAAACAACCTTGTCTTAATTCGCCAATGAGGGAACAGATTGTGTTGGCATCTTGGGCGCTCTCAATATTATCGAAGAACGTTATCTCATTATTGGTTAAAGGATTGGCCCATATTTTATTATGTAACGATTCCTTTAGTTCCTCCAAATCTTGTTGCATTTCATGAAGCGGCTTAATTACAGGCTTTCGCTCTTTTTCAACAATGGGCACCTCGTCTCCCTCATGCAAGACTTGTGCATGGTTGCTCTTAGCTGACATAATTTCATTCGAAATACTACCTTTAATAACGCGTAACTCTTCCTTGGTGGGCGGGGTGCAACCTAACTCTTCCTCGGTGAGCGGGGTAATGGGCTCATTTAGTATTTCCTGCAATCCTTTAAACGTTAAATCGCAACTTTGCTCTCCCTTTCTCTCCGTTAACGGTGTTTTGAGTGCCTCAAACCTCTTGAACAAGTTGTCAAAATCAACTCTAGACTCACCCTCTTCATTACCGGTTTTATGACTTACCGTTGTGCCACTTAACATTCCTGTATTCTCGATGATTGAGGATTGTCCAGGGGTAAATATTTCAGAAAAGTCACTTGAAAACGACGTTAGACTACTACTACTTATATCGCTCATAAATTTTAGTTAGGTGAAATTAATATACTCTACTGCTGCTTTGCTATTTCTTACTTTCTGTTTGTTCAATAAAAAATTTTCCCATGGCTCCATAAAAAGCCTGATTATGATAGAGGGTCGATTCTTTTCCATCATCATTTTTACTATCAATGGAGAGTTGACTTAAGTCTACCGCATGTTCTGTTAGCAACTTCCCGAGGCTCTTAAGATCATCTTTACTGATACTGGAAAGATCAGGCGTTGCCTGGATGTCTACGCTCGCTTCACTCGAAGTCTCTTCTTTTACCATCGCGTTGAGTCCCTCCTGCTTAATTCTCCCTCCTAATTGTTCAATTTGATCTTTTGGTAAGCTGTTTTTAGAAAAGCCATTAATTACAGCAGCGTTATTGCGTAAGAGAAGCCCTAAAGAAAAGACACCTCCAGCTGTTAACGTCTCTTTAAATGACTTCTCTGAGTCGATAGAAACGCGTGAACTTACTGCAAAAGAATCGGTTATTGCTTCAGGTCGTAACGATTTCTTAATCTTTTCTAGCTCTCGTTCTGCTTTGTTTGCAGCCTGGTACAGAGGTTTTAAATATCCTTGCAATTCATTAATTATGCTATGAATCCTATTGGGTAAAATACTTTCCTTTTTTAAAAATGCTTCACCCCTAATAACAACTTGGCTGAGCTCTTCCATGCTCTTGGCCTTATCAATGAGTTGCTTGAGATCATGTATCGCCTGCTTTTTTTGCTCCACAAGTCTTGTAGCATGACCGAGGTGCTTATTAAATCCTCCACTAATCTCTGCCGCTGTGAGTGATTTTTTTTTCTCTGCAGAAATAGGAACTTTTTGCTTTGAAGAAAAGGGAGCCAATGTCGCAACGCGCGCTGCCAAAAAAGCGTTGTTTTCTGTATACTGTTGAAGTTGTACTGCTTCATGATAGCGCTTATAAAATTGATCTAAAATAAAGGAGCATGATGAACATGTATCCTGGATTTTTTGTTCTTGCGCTGCCTGTTCAGGTTGCGCTCGGAGCTCACTATCACCTTCTATCACTTCCCAATCCTCACCTCCACGTTCTTGAATACTCGGATTTTTTAGTTGTTCGGAATCTTTAATTTTCTCCTCAATAGAGCTACTCAATGCAGTAAGCCTCGCTTGTTTCCCTTTGATCGAAAGAGAAGCATCCCGCTTAAGCAGCTTCATCTTTTGAAGATCACCTGAAATATCCGACTCGATATTAACAAGCTTATCCTTGAGAGCATTGTTATCCGGAATGTCACTCTTAGAAGCGTTCAGACCAGATAATAGTTTCCTCTTTTTTTCATCAATAAGTTGCTCATCTAACTTACGCTGGACTTGTGTCAGTTTTCCCTCAGCCAAAATAATTTCATTCGAAACATCTTGAATGACGTTCAGGTCCTCTGCGTTGAGTGTAGTGATGGGCGTGTCATCTGCTAGTTCAACTTCGGCTAATGATACCAACGCTTGAACCTTTTGTTGTCCGACATCATTAACTTTTCTTCCTTCTGTTCTGGATTGAATACCAGCAATCGTAGAGCCAACTTCGTTAAGGGAGTTATTAATAGACTCTATGCTTTTTGAAAAATCATCAGGTTCATCAATAGGAATCATTGATTCTTCGGAAGAAAACGAAAGCTCATCCGATATTAATAAAGAGTCCTCGCCGGTATTGTTGTTTGGTTGTTCGAAGGCGTATTCGCCAGCTGCTTTAAAATCAATAACAAGAGACTCTTCATCACCTTCAATAGCATCATCTTCATGAATACTAGCCGCAGCCTTTGAACTTGCAACAGTAGTCCAAGCCTCTGCTTCCCTAACAAAATCATCCAGTTTACTAACATCAAATCTATCGCTAGTGATCTCTGCAATAATAGCAGTAATTTTGTCAGCCGCCTCTTGAGCTTCTGTTAAAGCACGTTGAAGATCTGCATTATTTGGATTTTTTTCTGCTATACAACCAACAACTTCAACCTTCGACTTAGCAACTAACTGCAACGGAAGAATATTTTTCATAGCCTCAGCCTTATCCACTACCTGCTTAATAACAGCACCCGTTAGTGGTCCTCTGGAAAGCTCCGTCAAGGTAAACGATGGATATTTTTCTCTGAGGGCTGTTTTAAAGTTTTCAACAATCCGCTCTCTACTACTCTCAAACCACGAATGCATGAGCCTACCAAAAAAACTGGTCTTGACTTGATTTCCAGTAATTTCAGTGACTGCCTTATTAGCGTGATCAGACTTGCTTGCGAATATCACATAAGCCTCCAATGTGGGACGAGGCACTCTACTTACCTGTGATTCATTCATAATAACAATGCATTGTTGATTGAAGATTTGACCGCTTTTAAAAAAGCAGATCCAATAACTTTTTTAATGACATCTTTTTTTCCTAGTTCGCTCAAGTTTTTATTTGTTCTGCTCTCACTAAGCACACCCTTCTTTTTTTCAGGGTGCGAAACAATAGTCAATCAAGGCCCCTCCGATCGCGTAGCGATTGCGGCAGCGATTGCTCAAGAAAAACCAGGCCATTATTACGTGGGTCGGCGGTTTTACAAAGTCGATTACCATATGTGGGGCTGGGTGAAAGAGCCTGGTCTGCCATGGAAGAGCGCACGGCTGGTGATGTTTAACGAACAGAAAAAACTGGCGCCTGATCGGGAACAAAACAATATCGGCTGCGACAACAATTATGAATACGATCTCTATGGTTACTATACAGGCGACCGTGTTTACGAGCCAGCAAGCGATTCTTTTTATCCAGAATTCGTTCTGAAAAAAGCCCTCTTAGTTAATACGAAGCCACCCTTGATTTTTCCTGATAGTCGTTGGATTGATCCTGCGATGAGACTCCTTGGACCACCTCAATTTTAAATAAACAGATGAAAAAAATAGCCCTTCTCCTCTCCATAGGACTGGTAAGCGTTGGCCTTGCTCAGACCGACATAACGACACCCAACAGCGATCCTACAAACAGAACATCTGATAAGATCGGAATGATTATTACTCCACCACCACCGATTAATCCTTCCAATCCCAATGCCGATGGATCAACAGATCCGACAACTCCTCGCATACCAAGTGTTCCTAATCAGGCAGTCATCGTCCTCTACGGTATACCGACAGATTATCAAACATCGATGAATTGTCAGACCCCTGGCGCTCCTGATTTTTGCATTGCTGCTACCTGCGTCTCGACTAGGCAATATTGCGCTTTTCTCAATGCCGTGGCACAGAGCGGTGATCCGTACGGCCTCTATTATCAAAAAACACCTTTCCAGAAAGGCATCTGCCTCATCAAGCGCAACAACTACCTCCCCCCTTTTTATTACACCCTTGATGATGGCATCCTGACAATACCTGGAGCCTTCAATCCTGACGGCACACCTTACACGATTCTCGGTGGAGAATATCCCATGACCTATGTCTCGCTACTGAGTGCCGCACGATTTTGCAATTGGATAGCAAATGGAGAACCAACCAATCTTCCTGAGGGACCAGGCTCGACAGAAACAGGATCTTATACCATTACCACAAGCAAACTTACGACAAATGCTGGAACTGTTATGACTAATAACTCTCCTATATTAAATACGATCAGCCTCAATCCAGGAGCTCACTGGAGATTGTTAGGATCTTATCCAAGCTCAAACACAAATATTCCTGGAAATGTTAATGGAATAGTTAACGAATGGAGAGAATCCTTGGCCTCCTTTCAAGCTGTCCCACAAGATCAAGGAGCTCTCGTCTATCAATGGATGGACACACGTATCGGTATCAACCCCTATAACGGGTGGTTGCAAATTTCTACTTGTAATTTTCAAACAAGAACCGAAGGTATTAACAGTCCATTATCCGAAACGGGATTTCGTCTTGTCTATTTTCCTTAAAAAAAAACTAAAATACGTTATGAACAAATCAACACTTCAACTTCTCAGCAACCTCTGTTTTATTGGTGGCTTTGCCTCCATCATCGCCTCGATTCTCATGTGGTATATCCTTGGAGGCAACGCCTCAATTAATTGGAATGATGCCGCATCTTGCGCTCAGAAAGCTTATGGAGAGCGGTTTGGAATTTTTATTGGCCTCTGGGCTCCTACATTTTTTATTCTCTCCAATCGGTTTTCTTCTTATGCTGCTGCTGTAAAAGCACGCTCGCAAAGCCGGTAAGAAGAATGGGAGTCAATCTACAGGCTACAGGATTTTTGCTTTGGTCATTCAGTACTTAGAATTTTTTCTCTCTACACGACATTTTTTGAACAAAATATGTAACTACCAAGGTAGTTACAAATGTTCTAAGAACCTTCTTCCTCCTCGCGTTGCTTACGTCCGAGCAATTCTCCCATTGCTTCGGAGGGGCTTCTTTTTTGATCAAGCACAGCAACAACTTGATCAATAATTGGCACATCAATGCCAAGCTCTCTTGCGCATGCCTGAGCGTTGCGCGCGGTGGCAAGCCCTTCGGCCACCATCGTCATGGAGTCTTGGATCTGCATGGATGATTTTCCCTGACAAAGCTTTAAGCCTGCTTGGTAATTGCGACTTTGCTTACTAAAACAGGTCACCATCAAATCACCAATACCACTAAGTCCGTGAAATGTTTTTCGATGACCTCCCATAGCAACTCCCAAACGCGTCATCTCAACAAGTGAGCGGGTAACAATTCCGGCTTTTGCATTTTCCCCCATACCGAGTCCATCACAGACGCCAGCAGCAATAGCAAAAATATTTTTTAATGCCCCACCCAGTTGGATGCCTCTCATGTCACTGCTTGTGT
Organism: Chthoniobacterales bacterium; assembly: GCA_044326465.1. Taxonomy (GTDB): domain Bacteria; phylum Verrucomicrobiota; class Verrucomicrobiia; order Chthoniobacterales; family UBA6821; genus CAIWMF01. The sequence goes on along the minus strand of JBIRBD010000025.1, from coordinate 4,756 downwards.
AGAGCCGATAGTTTGTTCCATGAAAAATTTTCTGCAACCAAGAGAGTTCCGATTTTTTAGAGCCTCCAATAACTCCTGCTGCCGGTAACCCGCGCGCAATATCAGCTGCAAGATTCGGCCCTGAAAGAACAGCAACTGATGCCGTTGGGATCACTTCGGATAAAACTTCGCTCATGAGCTTGCCGGTGCCATGTTCAATTCCTTTCGTGCAGGTAACAAAAATAGTCCTACTGCTAGCTTGAGGAGCAGCTTTAACAAAGGAAGTGACGACTGTACGGAAAAATTTTGAAGGAACTACAAAAAAAACAACAGCAGCCTCTGCTGCCTCCGCAAGAGAATTCGTCAGATGAATATTTTCCGGAAAAATAATTCCTGGCAAATAGTCTTCGTTCTTTCGTGATGTTTTTATCTCAGCGATACGTTTTGCATTATGCCCCCAAAGGAGAATATTTCGCCCAGAACCTGTTTTTAAAGTCGCTGAGGCTGATGAAGAGCAAGGAGCCAACGGCACACAGGAGCTGAGTGGACTAACGTCCGTGATGCTCCGAGCACCGGGGCGACGAAGCTCTTCTCTCTCTTCAGTAGACTGTGAAAACAGGTTCTCAGATCTTGCCAAAGCAAGAGCCAGAGCACTTCCCCAACTACCGGCGCCGATGATGCTGATGGTATCGTTCATAGTTTGTATCCGTTCAGGAGCCCGGAAAAGTTAAAGGTAACAATCAACGTTTAAAAAAAAGAATTCACTACAAAGAACACAAAGAATACACAAAGAATACAAAAAGAATTTTTTTATAAAAAAATTCTAAATACTGAATGACCAAAGCAAAAATCCTGTAGCCTGTAAACCTGGTGCCTGAGCCCCTACCCGTTCTTCTGAACGGGTACCATAGTTTATTAAAACTTCAACTCTCTCCCAGCCAGAAGCCGCTCAATATTGGCTCGATGCCTTACAAGCGCTAAGACTCCCATCACAATAGAAACAACAACAGAGAGCCAATCAACCTGAGTCCAAAGAGGCACAGCAATAGAAAAACGCTCGAGAATATAAAAAAGAATCACGCTTGCTGGAAGCGCAATAGCAGCACCAATGGAAGCAACCGAGACATAACGTGTCCCATAAAAAAGCAAAACCCAAACCACCAAGCAGGCAAAAAAAGCTCCAGGAAAAAGGCCAAAAATAATTCCTGTGGAGGTTGCCATTCCTTTGCCACCTTGAAATTTTAACCAAATAGGAAAATTATGCCCCAATAAGGCAGCCACCGCGGCAACAGCTCCTGGAGCTGATAGCGGCTCGATACCTACAGAGCGACTCCACGATGTTGCCAGAAGCACTGGCAAAAATCCTTTTAAACAATCGATTGCAAAAACAGTATAGCCCCATTTTTTATTAATCACTCGCACAACATTTGTCGCGCCAGTGCTGCCGCTGCCATGACGGCGAATATCAATGCCACAGCAACGTCCCGCTAAATAGCCTGAGGGAAAAGAACCAAATAAATAAGCTCCGAGAATGAGGAGCAGCCATGAAACAAGAGAAGTCATTATGCGAGAAATGTAATTTGTTTGTAACTACCAAGGTAGTTACAAAGTTAAAGTGTTGAAATGTTGAAGAGTTTCGGGAAACTTCTAATTCGTAGAGCCTAATAAAATAGTTTGTTATTTTTGTTTTTAAAGAAAATCTTCTGCATCCTCCAGCCTTTAGCCTCCATCCTCCATCCTCCAGCCTTTAGTCTATAGCCTACTTAGAAAGCCACTCCGGCTACCAATAAAATAAAAAACATCTTTTCAAAAGACCGGTTTCGCAGGCAAACTCTGCGGCATGAACATTCTTATCCTCGCAGCAGGCTATGCCACACGCCTTTATCCTCTAACCGAAACAAAACCGAAACCACTTCTCGAGGTTGCTGGCAAGCCGATGATCGAGTGGGTGCTTGATAATCTTGCTCCTATCCCCAACATCGATCGTGTTTTTGTCATCACAAATAATAAATTTGCAGAAACCTTTGCCACCTGGGCTGCTGATTATAAAAAGAGGCATCCCACCATGGAGCTCACAATTGTCAATGATGGCTCAACAAGTGATGCCAACAAACTTGGTGCCATTGGAGCAATTCATCATCTGCTTAACAAAGAAAACATCGCTCATCAAGATTTGCTCGTCGTTGCAGGCGATAATCTTTTTAGCCAACCAGTCGATGCTTTTGCCATCGCTGCCCAAGCTCATCCAGCCACACTTGCTCTTTATGACGTCGGTGATCTCGAAGCGATCAAAAAATATAATAACGTCGCTACGGATGAACAAGGCATCATCACTCATTTTGAAGAAAAGCCAGCTCACCCAACCAGCACCTTAACTGGCATTGCACTCTATTACTATCGAGCCGACGTATTACCCCTCATCCACACCTACATGGAAGAAGGAAATAACCCGGACCAGCCAGGACGCCTTATTCAATGGCTCTACCCACGCATTAAAGTAGGAACTTGGGAAGTTCCGGGCACGTGGTTTGACATTGGCAGCAAAGAGACGCTTCTAGAGGCAAACGTGGTTTTTGAGAAGTTTAGGAGATAGATTAAAATAGGGGTGAGGCTACAAAAAACGAAAAAGCATAAAAGCTCTTCCTATTGAAAACGTTACTTTTTCGTTTTTTGTAGCCTCACCCCTATTTTACAATTAGACCTCTGTAATATTCTCTATAACTGGAGAAGTAAGAGCTGTTGGACTTTCTAATTTTGCTAATATTTCCTTACTCCAATCATCAATAGTTTGAACCATTTTTCGAGCAGGTGGAGTGAGAGATTCTTTTGCTTTGCTTTCTTTAAAATGTCGGATCGGTTCTCCTCTGCTTTGCGCGTCTCTTACTGATGCTGTGATGGTGCTACTTAACACTCTACTCTTTTGTGTGTTACCATCATCTTCTTTAAGAATGGATACTGCTAATTTTTGAGTGGCTTTTAATTGAATCTTTAGTATTTCCAGGTTGTTGGTTTTTAAGTTCCCATGCTTTCGTATCTTTTGTAGTTGAGCAAGCTCGTCGCCAAAATTTTCAGCGCATTTGAAAGGTTTGCCAAAAATTCCAAAATTCTTGAGCAGGTCAGTTCTAAGTTTTCTTTTAGCCTCTTCCTTTTCGTCAGGTAATGCTGCAATACCAGCAAGAAGCTCTAAGGCTTGGGTGACATTTTTTTCTCTGCTAACCTCGATAAGGCGCTCGTGCAGGCGCTTTTCATCAGGAGAAAATGCTTTATAAAGTGCGAGGGAAGCTGCTTGAGAAGCTTTAATCTTGCGCCAGCTGACCAAAATCGGATTGTTTGCTACGATTTTCACTTTAAGCGGATGCATACGATCAGAAAAAGCATGATTGTTTACTTGAGAAAAATTTTTTACGAAAGAGTTAGCAACAGTTTCTCCATACTGGGAGGAAACCATCTCTTTTAGCTCCTTAACTGCAGCTTTATTTTCTTCTTATGTCTGTTTTGGACAAAATGAAACTCGAACAAAATAAAGGAAGGAGGAAAAGCCACCTTCTTTTATGACAACCAAAGAAGTCTTATTATTGAAAAGATTCTTCTGCGTAGTGATCAAGGAAGCATCCGAATAGTTATTCAGTGCATCCAGGGTAGTGATAGCAGACCCAATAATTGGCATAACACTTTAAATAAAAGCTCAATCCGCTGAAACTCCGAACTCTTTTATCAGGCGGCCAAGATCATCGTTGCCATAATATTCAATAGCAATATGCCCTTTTTTTTCTCCGTGGTGCAGCGTCACCCGTGTGGAAAAACGATGCTGTAATTTATTTTGCAAATGAAGTAGCGCCGGAGTTAGATCCATGCTGGAGGTTGTTTTGCGGTTGGCTCGGCGCTTTTGGGAGCCTTGGTTGCGGGCACGTTGAGTTTCGACGAGTTCTTCGGCAATACGGACGGAGGCACTGCGACGAATGATTTGCTGCGCAATGAAGCGTTGCTCCTCCTGATTTTTTAAAGCGAGAAGAACTTTGGCATGACCGACGCTGAGGCGTCCTTGAATTAAGAGCCCGCGGACTTCCGGGTCGAGATCAAGGAGTCGCACGGCATTGGCGACCGAGGCACGGCTCTTTCCAACACGCCGTGCAATCTCTTCTTGCGTCAGTTGGAACTCGCTGGAAAGGCGTTCATAAGCGAGTGCCTCTTCAATGGGATTGAGTCCTTCACGTTGGAGATTTTCGATGAGCGCCAGTTCGATGACTTCTTGATCCGTCGCTTGACGCACAATTACGGGAGCCTGAGTAAGACCCACCTCGCGCGAGGCTCGCAGCCTTCGTTCGCCAGCGATAAGCTCATAACGGCCTGCCACCATTCGCACAATGAGCGGCTGGATGATGCCTCGTTCACGAATGGAATCGACGAGATCGCGAAGCTGTTCTTCGGCAAATTCCGTACGTGGTTGCAAGGGACTAGCCACAATCTGATCGAGCGGCACTTGCTCAATCCGCTCGCCACGTTCTTCCAGAGGAAGGGGAGAAGCAACGCGGGATGCCGCTTGCGCATTAATGAGAGATCCAAGACCTTTGCCGAGTACCGATTTTGCCATAGGAGAAGAGAATAAAGACTAAAGAGTAAACGGTAAAGAGTGAAGAAGAGCTGCGATGCAGGAGAAAAAATTTCCTTAGAATATTTGTAATTGCTCATCTCCTTCTGGAGATAAGCAATGGTTATTGGTTCTCGGTTGATAGTGAAGAAATAAATTTTTTCTTAGCTGCTAAAAAAAGAAGCATTG
>JBIRBD010000037.1:0-14338 GCA_044326465.1 Chthoniobacterales bacterium | reverse complement strand
TTCCGCTTACGCTTACGTTTCCGCTTCCGCTTCCGCTTCTGCTTACGCTTCTGCTTCCACTTCCGCTTCCGCTTCCGCTGCTGCTGCCGCTCACGCTTCTGCTTACGCTGCCGCTCACGCTTCCGCTTCCGCTTCCGCTTCCGCTTCCGCTAACGCTAACGCTTCTGCTTACGCTTTCGCTTTCGCTGCAGAAGATTACGCAAGAATACTTAGAAACGCCTCAAGAAAAAAACTAAAATATTTGAGTGATAATCCCAATGCATTAAATAATCTTGCAAAAGAAAATATTAATTTTTCTCTGGACGCAGCAGAAAAATTCTCTCGATTTGCCAAAGCTGTTTTAGAATATAGGATGGTCCACGAGAGAGCTGAAGAACCTCTTCCAGAGCATGTTAAGCAAAAGTTAGAGAGTGATATTAATAAGATTAAATCTTCATTGAAAAATATTAAAAAGTTAGCTGATGCTGCAAAAGGGAATGATACTTGGACTGTCCATCGCAATAGAGCTGAACAAATAGTAGGCATAACTAGGGAAAAAATCTGGCCAGTACTGGAGAGAGGCATTCAAGATTTTTTTGAGAATCCTACAGAAGAAAAAATGGTTTTCATTCGTGAATTGGCCAGTGCAGCAGGCTCTATTCAACTCTCTGTTGCAGCGACAGCTACCTCTCTTGCAGATGCAGAAGATGCTGCTCAATTAGCTCATGCCGCTCTAGAAACAACGGCAAAAATAGTTAATGATTCTAAAGCTTATTGGGACAATTGTTGGTTTACTGAGCTTGGAAAAGAAAATCTTACCTGGTCTGTTCAGGCAGCTGAAAAAATAGCTCAGTTCGCACGAGCTGCTAGGGATTGGAGGGCAATTCATTAGAGCTTGCCTCAATAGAATTGAGACAGGTTTACAAGCCTGTAGAACTTAGATTTTTTTATCAAACACCTCTGGTGGACCGCCCCAGATTCGAACTGGGAACCAATTGATTAAGAGTCAACTGCTCTACCGTTGAGCTAGCGATCCAAGAGAGAGGAGAGGTCTTAGCCTCCGCCTTGAGAGGGAGGAGTCTACACTGCTTCAAAATATTTGTAAAAAGAAAGCTGGCGTTAGCTTGAAAAATTGTGACTAGCAATAACCTGCAACCTGCAACCTGCAACCTGCAACCTGCAACCTGCAACCTGCAACCTGCATCTTGATCCTGTAGCCTCTAGCCTGTTAGCAAGCCCCTTACCCTCAGTTTTCCCATAGAAAGTTTTCTAACCGTAGCTTGCTTAATCGTGCCTTTGCCTCGGCTGCACGTGGCCCTGCCTCAGAAATAATCTGCTGATAAATGCGAGAAGCATCACTCCATTCTTGTTTTGTTTCCAGTAATCTAGCGGCTTCAAAAGCAGCCTTGTCGTGCCAAAGCTGCTCTGGTTCTTGGTCAAGCGGCGTCTTCATTGCTTCATAATAGGCCGCTAAGGCCGCATCGGTGTCGCCCATTTTTTCACTAATGAGGCCAATTTTACAAAGAGCTTGGTTACGCCAATGCGCTGGCATAGCCTGCTCGCTGGCTAATTCACGCCACACGGCAAGCGCTTTTTGATTATTTGCAGGCTCAGCTTCTGCTGTGCCGCTAAGGGTATCCCCTTTTGCCATTTGCGTAGCAGCACGCAACTCCTTACCTGGTTCTGGCGATGCCAAGATTTGATTGTAAATGGATATAGCTTCTAGCGGTTGCGCTTGAGCATTTTTTAAAGCAGCTTGTTCAAAACGAGCCTGCCAGCGATCTCCCCCAGCATTGGGATTCTGTGCCACTTGCTCTAAAATCATCACAGCATCATCAATCGACTTAGAATCCATACTCCGTGCGGAAGCTTGAGCCGCAAGCAAGAGAGCCTGTCGTCCGAGTTCTGAATTAGGCTCAGCATTCCCTACTTTTTCCAACTCAATCAAGGCATCACGAGCATTACTGTTAACAAGCAATGACTCACCAAGCTTCATTCTAACTTGGTTTACAAAGGGTGACTGGGGATGTGCTGTTAAAAAATCGCGCGCTAATTTTATCACTGCCGTTGCACTCTTACGGTCACCTTGATCAGCATTTAAAACCGCTAGATATTCTTCACGTTCCTTCATCCCGTTACTCACGGCAATTTTTTCCATCATATCATTACTTGAAAAATCTTTTTTATGATCGTCATCCTTCGAACTAAAAAGGGCTAGCAAACTCTCGTTATAGGTTGCATCAGCAGAAAGATGTTCATCAAGCGTGACTGCCTGTGCAAAGGATTGTTCAGCAGCCTCTGGATTTTTTAACGCTGACTCAATTAATCCTCTAAGAAATGCATACCGAGCACGTAATTTTGGCGAGAGCGAAGGTCTGTCTACAACATCAAGAAGCGCTCCTGTAGCATCGCCTTGGAGTAATTTATTTTCCGCTAATTCCAAATGAGCCTCATTAACTAGTGGATGATTTGGGAAAGAGCTTAAAAAAGAGCTTAAGAGCTGACTTGCTTTATCGCGATGTCCCAGACGTTCCATCATTCGAGCATACGGAAGCATGGCATACGAGGCATGCAATGGTTGTGTCGTATCTTTAGACCACTTTCGAAAAAGCGTAACATCATTATTATTTTGAAGAAGATAGACCTGCTCTAATTGGTTCATCAACTCAGGCAAACGGGGTGACTGAGGATTATCTTGTAAATATTTTTCCAAGAGTGATTGAGATTTTACTGGTTTGGTTAAATCAGCAGCAGCTATTCCAGAAACAACAGCTGCAGGAACCCAACGATCTGTTATGTGCTCATCAGAAATAAAATTAAAGCGTTTTAAGGACTCTGCCTGATCCCCTCGTTGCCAAGCAGCTAACGCAAACAGATAAGCAAGCCGCGGCTGTTGTGAGAATTGTTCTAGCGTGTTGTTTTTTAGCAGCTGTTCAACTTCATCATGACGCTGAAGTTTTAGAAGATCAGCACACCGCTCTTGTAATGCGACAGAAGTAAGTGTTGAGTCAACTGGCATTTGATCAAGAAGAGCAATAGCTTGCTCAAAATCTCCCAGAGCACGATCGGCACGTGCAAGCCCGATGCGCGCGGCGTCGGAATATTTTTGAGGCAATGTTTTTGAGGAAAGAATTTTTTGTAGGCAGGAACGGGCTTCAGAAGCCCTTTCCAAGGCTAACAAAGCTTCTGCTTTCCAAAAAAGAACCATCTCATCGGGTGGACTATTTTCAGGAGAAAGATCTTTCGAATCCAAAAGAACAAGAGCTTCTTCTGATTTTTGTTCGTTCACAAGAATCTCGCTCAAATGCAAAGCAAGCACCTTACGTTTTGCAGGGTCACTTTCCTTTTGAAGCTGCGTTCGTACAATCGAAGCAGAGACTTGCTGTAGTTTTTCTGATGCAGCCTGGCTTGCAAGATCTTGCAAGGCATTCACGTTTGTTGATTCTGTAAGGGGAGAAGCTAATGAAATGGGTGTGGGAGCAACACTTTGAGAAGGAACTTCCTGCGTTGTTGCTGTCGGCGAAGGGATGGGTGTCGCTTCTTGAGCCTCTAAAGGCAGTTGATTCATGAGAGAATTAACCACAAAGAACGCAGAGAGCACAAAAAAGATTTTCATTAAAAAGTTCATAAATTCATTTTCTTCAAAACATCTACTAAATATCTTCCTGTTGCGCTTTTTTTACAGGCTGCCACTTGTTCTGGCGTTCCTTCAACAACAATTTCTCCACCAGCAGCACCACCTTCTGGACCAAGATCAATAACCCAATCTGCAGATTTGATCACTTCCAAATGATGTTCAATAATGATGAGGCTGTTACCGGCATTGCGTAGCTTGAACAAAACATCGAGCAGTTTTTGGATATCCGTAAAATGTAATCCTGTAGTCGGTTCATCCAGCAGATACAAGGTGCGACCTGTTGATCGCTTGGAAAGTTCGGTCGCTAACTTCAATCGCTGTGCCTCTCCACCCGAGAGTGTGGCTCCTGATTGGCCAAGTTTTAGATAACCAAGGCCTACTTCTTGGAGCCTTTCTAATTTTTCATTGATGGCTGGAACGCTAGAAAAAAACCGCTTTGCCTCGTCAACGCTCGATTCCAAAAGATCAGCAATGCTTTTTCCTTTAAAGGTAATTTCAAGTGTTTCACGATTAAAGCGTCGTCCATTACAAACTTCACACGGGACAAAAACATCGGGAAGAAAATGCATCGTGATACGAATCATCCCATCCCCTTGGCATTGCTCACAGCGTCCACCTTTGACATTACAGGAAAAACGATTGGCCTTATAAGCACGAACTCGCGCTGCAGGCAAGTTAGCGAAAAGCTCCCGAATAAGTGTAAAAATTCCAGAGTAAGTTGCAGGATTAGATCGCGGAGTCCTTCCAATCGGGCTTTGATCAACTACGATAATTTTATCAAACTGCTCTGATCCTAAGATTTTATCGTGAAGCCCGGGAGCTTCCTTCGCTTTATAAAATTTTTGTGCAAGCGCGCAATACAGGACATCATTGACAAGCGTTGATTTTCCACTTCCCGAAACACCTGTCACACAAGTCATTAGCCCAACAGGAAAATTCACGGTAAGATTTTTGAGATTATTTTCTCGAGCTCCTATGATGCGAAGCCAGCCTGTGGAAGCCTTTAGAGACGATGAAGACTTTCGACGCTCGTTTGGTATCGGAATTTTCAAATCCCCACTTAAATAGCGACCGGTGATCGAGTCGGGATTTGCCATAATTTGAGCAGGTGTTCCTTCAGCTATAATCCTTCCCCCGAGCGGGCCAGCACCTGGGCCAAAATCAATGACGTGATCAGCAGCCATGATCGTCTCTTCATCATGCTCAACGACGATAACGCTATTTCCTAAATCGCGTAGCCCTCGCAATGTTATTAACAGACGTTCATTGTCACGCTGATGTAAGCCGATACTCGGTTCATCGAGCACGTAGAGCACGCCTGAAAGCCCTGACCCTATCTGCGTTGCAAGGCGTATGCGTTGTGTTTCTCCACCCGAGAGTGTCCCACTGTGACGATGGAGCGTCAGATACCCAAGACCAACTTCTTCTAGAAATTTTAGACGCGCTTTAATTTCTCGTAGCACATCACTAACAATCAGCCTCTCGGAAGCACTTAACATCAGGCGCTCCGCAACACCGTATGCTTCGGTAATAGTGAGGCTACAAAACTGATGGATATTCCATTCGCGTTCTTGCTCCTTATTTTTTTCACGTAGTGTCACCGCAAGAATTTCTGGACGCAAGCGACTACCATGGCATGCCTCGCACACAATAGTAGAGGAAATCTTGCTGCCGAGCCCATGGCATAGTTGGCAGGCATAAAGCGGATTGTTAAACGAAAAATTTTTAGGGGCAAGTGGCTCCATCGTAAAACCTGTTTGCGGATTACAAAAGTCGGTAGAGAATTGTCTCGTTTCCCAATGATCGCCCCCGGATTCTTTTGCAACGTTCTCCTTAGGAGTTTGATAGAGCGCTAATAACTGATTCCTCCCCCATTTCAAAGCGGTCTCGATGGAATCAAAGAGTCGCTGTGCAATTCCCTCCCCCATCATTAAGCGATCAACCACCACTTCTATCGTATGTTCTTTTGTTTTAGAAAAAACAACCTGCTCAGGCTGATGAAGATCGACAATTTTTCCATCTAGCCGCAAGCGCACAAACCCCTCGCGCCGCGCATGCGCAACAGCTTCATTCAAGGCTTTTCCTCGTGCGCGGATAAGCGGCGCCAGGAGCATGACGCGCGTACCTGCGGGCCAGAGCAACATTTCATCTACTATCTGCTGTGGTGATTGGCGACGAATCACCTCACCTGTATTCGGGTCGTGAGCGATACCAATCGAAGAAAAAAGAAGTCGCAAATAATCATAGATTTCTGTCGTTGTAGCAATTGTGGAACGTGGATTAGGCAGAGAGATTTGTTGCTTAATCGCAATGGCTGGTGAGAGACCTTCGATAAAATCAATGTCTGGCTTTTGCAAGCGATCCAAAAATTGCCGTGCATACGTTGAGAGACTTTCAACATAACGTCGCTGCCCTTCCGCAAAGAGTGTATCAAAAGCAAGCGACGACTTACCTGATCCACTCGGCCCCGTGATGACAACGAACCGTTGCTGTGGAATTTCGAGCGAAAGATTTTGCAGGTTATGCTGCCGCGCGCCTTTGATACGGATCATAACAAAAATCAGCACTCCTCAACACTAGCCAGCACGCGCGCGCGAAGCTCCACCTGCGGCAAATTGCGAACAGCGTTGGCAGCCTTGATGAGCGCTTCTTTTATTTCTGATGAAAGCTGCTGCAAATCTCCTCCATGAAAATACGTGAGCGCTTTTAAACTTTCACTAGGCTGAAAAGCAGACCCAAACATTGTTGCCGCGGCAGCCAGGCCTTTACTCAACGAAACACCTGCCTTGATCATGGCGGCAATATCTAAGTAATCTTTCGCTTCGACACGCTGAAAAATCACTTTGAGTTTTGTCGCCATCAAATCATCTAGCGAGGCCACTTGCAGAACGCCATCGTTAGTTTGCAATGGCTCTCCAACGCGTCCAAAAGTCAGCCCTCCAAAAAAGGAAACTTTTACTGGCTCATTTTCTCGCACTTCTACGGTCAAACTATTTTCGCGATCTTGCAAAAGGGTCGAATTCTTCAAAAAAGGAAAAGCCTCCCACAGTTTTTCTTTCTCAAGTTTCCTTTCAGAAAAAAAATCAAAGTCGATCGATTGACGATGCCCTAGTTGCAAGGCAATAGCCGTGCCCCCATACAAGACAAAACCAAGCCCTGCAGCTGGTCGAAGCTGCGGCCAAAGCTCTTGTTGAGCCTGTGGCAGAATTTCTTGATGAGGCTGAAATAATTTCATGAAAATTTTCTAACGGGAAGCGGTGGAACTTTTTCATACTCTGCAAGACCAAGACGGTAGTGCCAATAATGCCATGAACGTTCTTCGAACTCTCCAGGCTCTGCATGTTGAATGACTTCTATAAAACCTTCTTCTCCAATAGCATTTGCGATCTCGCAGACATCTTTGTAGTCTCCAATGTTCATTACTTGTGCAATAATTCGCTCAGGCTTTTCCATGGCCTCACTGGGAGATTTCCACCAAATATATTTCGCCATTCGTGCAATCTCAGGGAAATTTTTCCAAGCGAGATGAGTCATGCTCTCATACTATTCTAGGTACGCTTACTATGCGAGATTTTTGCATTCGCCTTCAAAAGTTGACAATAATCCTAAAGCTGACTTAGTACCCATGTATTAGTTTGCTCCTTTTAAAACAGTCCATCGACAAACGTATCGCCTCTTTATTCTTGTTATCAGCAGCTTGTTTTGCTGCCGCTGCACCTGTTTCGTCATCAGCAATTATTCTTTCCATTTGGTGCAGGCTATATCCAGCGGCTTCCTGATAGCAATCAGCTGCGTTTTCTTCATCTTCTTTCGCTTTTTTGTTTTTTAATTTTGTTACACAACATAAACAGTCTTTGGCATCTTCAAATTGTTTAGCTGCTTCAACAGCAGCTTTAGAAGCATAATAATATTTGCTACTATCGATAGCAGTACCGTTCATGGTTGCTGCAATGACAGTATGAGCATGACTAATAGCTTTCTGATAGCAATCAGCTATTCGTTTTGCAAGGTTCTCTAGTTCGTATTTTGCGCTGTAATCATCGACCTCTCTCACATAACCACCCAGACAAGCACTCATATCGGCAGCATCTGACCACTGAGCTGCATAATAATACCACTCAGCAACCTTATTCCACTTGATAACATCACCAACATTACCAATAACTGCTGCTTCACCAGAATTATTAATATAACAATTAATGGCTTGCCGATAGTAATAACCGGCTTGCGTATTAGAAGCTGCACCATACTTTCTACCAGAGTCAGTACCACCTAACCACTTATAAATAACATTAACATCATAACCACCTGCGGCTCCGCTCCATCTAGAGGCGTCAGTAACGTTGCCTGCTATTGCTGCTTCAGCCGATCTAAAACAACAAATAGCAAGTGTCTGATAATAATGAGCTACTGTCTGTTCCATTGCTGTTGTTATCGTTACAGTAGCCTTATCTAAATAGCAAACTGCCGCCTGAATAGGTTTATAACCTGCGTTATATTTGTTGATATAGGCAGTATTATTAGCAATCTTTGCTTCCGCTGAATGCAGATAAAAATCAGCAATTGCTTGATAGAAATGTGCTGCTTCTTGTTTCTGCTTTACTTCGTTTACTGGTAGTTGAGAGGTTGTTGCTGTTGCTCTCTGTGTTAGAAGCGAGGTTACTCTCGCTAAACAATTCTCTGCATTTGAAATATCACTAGAGGCTGCTTCATATTGTTTGATATAGGCAGTATTATTGACAATTCTTGCTTCTGTTAAATGTACATAATAATCAGCAAGTTTCTGATATTGAATGACTGCTTCTTGCCTCAATCTTACTTCTTTTTGGTTTTCTGGTATTGCTGTAGCTGCTTGAGTAGACTCTGAAATGACATTTTTCAAATAAGCAATTGCATGACCCACAGTCTGAACTGCCATGTTCCATTTAGTAATATCGACCTCATTGTTAGCACTTATTGTTTGAGCAGCACAAAGAGAATAATGAGACATTGACTGGTAGTGACGAACTATTTCCTGCCTCAGTCTTACTTCTTTTTGTTTTAGTGGCGTCTGTATTGCTCGTGCTTCTGCTAATTGAGTACGCTCTAAAACAGCATTGTTTAAATAAGTAATTGCATTATTAACAGTGCTAAAAACTTTATTCCATTTAGTAACATCGGCTGCGTTGCCAGTATCTGTTGCTTCGACAACATGAAGAAAATAATCAGTAATTTTCTGATATTGACTTGCTGCTTCTTGCCTCCATCTTGCTTCTTCTTGGTTTATTGGTGTTGACGCAACTGCCTGAGTGAGTTCTGTAAAAGCATTCTTTAAGTAGTCGGCTGCATTATACATAATTCCAGCTGCATGACTCCATCTGCTGGCATCACAAAGATTATTAGCAAATGTTGTTTCAGTAGAGTGAAAATAATAAATAAAGGCTTTTTGATAACAACGGTACTCTTCTTTTTTTATTGCTGTTAGTTCTTTTTTATCAAGTAATTGTAAAATAGAAAACTTTGCCTCATCAGCTTTCTTAAGGCTCTCCACCATACCATCCAAAGGAATTAATTTGCTAGGTGTTACTTTTTTGATAAGCATGATTTGCTCATCATAGATAGAAAGACAATTTTTTTCACTAGTCTCTAAGTTGTTTTCTATGGAACGTGCTGCTTCGTTGTATTTAACCGCTTTGTCATGCTTGTTAGCTTTTCCAGCCTCGATGGCTTTATCTCTCTTTTTACATGCCTCTTCAGTTTGGACAATCATCTGATCCCAGGGCTCTTTTAAATTAGGTTTTATCGATAACAACTCGGCAATTTCAGTAGCCTTGACTTTATAAGAAGCAAGTTTCTTAGTGATGTGAATTGCATCGTTATAGTAAACGAGCAAATTAATATTCTCTGTCTCTATAGTCTGAATAAGAAGCTTAATGGTTTTTTCAGTAGTAGCCGCTGCGCTACTCCAGCCTTGAGCCAATTGCTTCTTCTCGGCTTCAACTGCCTCTGCAGCTAAAATCTTTAATCGAATAACCTCTGTTGCTTCGGCTTCAATTTCAGGCCAACGATGAATAACTCCTGCAGCGTCAGTTGTTGTTTTTTGAAGCTTGTAGGCAGCAAATCGTTCAGCTGCCTCTGCTATAGCATTCCAAGAAATCAGCAACTCATCTAAGTTTTTCATATCTTTTAAAATCAATGCTTTACAAGCTGCAACGCCTCTCCATTGAGTGACAGTTTCTGCTGCTTCTATAACCTCTGTGTAACATGGAGTTAAGTCGTTCTTACTAACTTGCATCTCCATAGCAGTTTTAACATGGTAAGAAACAACAACGTTTGCTGCATCTGCTACCGCATTCCAATAAGGAATCATCTTATTGTGCCCTGTTTGAGCTGACTCTGCTGCTTTAGCGCGATAAGCAGCTACTGTTTGAGCTACTGTTGCAGTTTGAGAGTGTTGTTGAGCCAGATCGTTTCTACCGACATTCGTCGCCTCAGCAGCTTGAACGTAGCAGGAAACAACAAGATTCGCTGCATCAGCTGCCTCATTCCACCAATAAGGAATCATCTCATTGTTTCTTGCTTGGGCCCACTCCGCCGCTTTGTTGCGATAAACAACTACTTCTTGAGCTGCTTCTGCAGTTTTAGAGTGTTGTTGAACCATATCGTTCCTACCAGCTTGCATCGCCTCAGCAGCTTGGAGGTAGTAGAAAACAACAGTATTTGCTGCATCTGTTGCTGCATTCCAATAAGCAATGAGCTTATTCTTTCCTGCTTCAGCTGACGCCGCTGCTTTGACGCGATAAATAATGGCTTTTTGAGCTGCTTCCGCAGTTTTAGAATACCACTGAGCCACATCGTTCTTACCAGCCTGCATCGCATCGAGGGCTTGGGCTTTGAAGAATACGACACGCTCTGCTTGTTGAGCTACTTCGTTATAAAGTGAAGAGAGAAGTTTATTTTTACTTGTTTCAATGGCCTTCTGACGATATCCAGCTTCTTCTTCTGCGCTTTTGACAATCTCTAAGTGACGCTGCGTTAGTTCATTATTTCCTATTCGCGTTGCTTCCGCTGCTGCTGTTTGATGAAAGGCAATTTTTTCAGCAGTTTTGGCCGCTTCTGCGTAAGCCTGAGACAAACGACTGCTATTGCTATTTTGTATTGCTGCCGCCCAATGGATCAAAGCAGGATCTAATCTTTTAGCAGCAGCTTCGTTGTGCTCTGAAAATGTTGAATCGCTTTGTCTTGTGGCTTCAATGGCTTTTATCCAGTAGTTTATACTCTTTTCAGTTACACGAGCTGCTTCACTACCGTATAACATCAATTCATGAGTTGAAATACTGCTAGAAAAGAAAGATTTTTTAGGAGATTCGCTAGCTTGTTTTAAATAATCAACGGCATTTTGAGTCACTCTTATTGTTGCACCCCAAAGTCGAAGCAATGCCGAATTATTTTTATCGCTGATAGCCTGCATCTGATAGTGTGCAAGGCGGCTATTCATTTGAGCTTTTGGAGTTGTTAGATCAATATCTTCCACAAAAGGAGGTGCTGAAGGTGTCACCGAAAGCGTTCCCAACATTCCCATTACATGAGAGGTATCGCTGATAGCCTGCATCTTATAGGTTTCAAGGCTTTTATTCATCCGGTCTTTTGAAGTTGTTAGGTCAATAGGCACTCCAGACTCATTTGCTCCACCTTTTACATCATGCTGCTCTTTTCTTTCTTTCGCAAAGAGGGGTGCTGAAGGTGTCACCAGGCCCGCTCCCATTACGTGAGAAGCGTTATGTGTATCATCCTGATTTCCAGTTATTTCTACTGCAACCACAGAAGGCACGGTATCAATTTTACGAAAAACAGCAAGGAGTTTTGCTCCACTCAAATCGGGAATTGTTAATGTCATTGTAGTTCGTCCAAGACTATTTCCTACACTTTCCCTTAGATTCGCTTCTCGAAGCGCATCCTTAAGAGCTTTCGTAATAAGTATATTCTCCGATCTATTTCTGCCAGTAAAAGTAGGATGAGGCTCCTGAGCAATAATGCGACGTATACCTCCTTCTTCTTGAATCATAAGCCGTGATGCCGTTGGGTAAGTATCTGCAGCGACACGGAAATCATTAAGAGTAAGATTCCCTTCACCAGAACGTATCGAGGTAGCCTCAGCCATAGGAATGAAATCGCTTCCCTTTATCATGCAAGCGGCGGCAAGCACTATAGCTGCATCTTCCAGATAAGACTTGAAAGGTACAAGCGAAGTTACAGCAGATGAAAGCGATAACGTTGGCATTGAGGGAATCATAACCTCAAAACTCTCTCCATTTGATTTCAGCGAACTGTTACACTTGGCGGTTAAAACGGTCCCGTCAAACATATTACCTCTCATCCAGCTACAATAAGCTTCCTCATCGACCTTATTAACAAAAGCAATCGGAGTATTCTCCTTTCCCTCGATCACAAAATATTTGTAGCTCCCAGGCGCTCCTACGCGGGCGATACAGCCCACACATGCATCGGAGGACATTTTTGCATCATAGAAAAAGTCAACATCGCTTTGCCTTGCGACATTATTTAAAAAGTTGCAATAGTCAGAAGCAGTTACTTGTTGCGTAGTAAACTGTGTACTAGTTAGAGTCAATTTTTCATCCTGGATTAAGAGGACTTGAGCCTGTAGTCTGCTTGTGAGGTTACTCACTGTTATTGGGAAAAAAAGACAGGCAAAGGCAAGTGGTATTTTTTTCATGGAGAGAATTTGGATTAACTCGAATGGGTTAGTGTTTAGGTGTCGATTTATAATCCTAACAACGGCAATGAATCATGGAAAATTAACGCAATATGCTCAGCGACCTAAAAAGGGGATGGGAGTCAGAAAATTAATGTAAAGGCTTAGCCTAAGCCACGATCCATTGCCGTTTTTAGGTTTACGCGGTAAAGTAACGAGTGTTTTTTATCCAAGCTCAACTTATAACATAAGGGTTTCATGAAAAACGTTAATTTAGCTCATTTATAAACGAACAGTTTTTTGCAAAATGATCTTTTCAATTGCAAGCATACACGCCACTCGTTACTGCTACGATGGTAATATCAGCAACTAAATCAAAAAAAATCATTCGTCAAAAATCGATGCTTTTTGGACTCTAACTTTACCTCCTCGGAAATCCAAATCCTTTCGGCATTCCCATTCCCTGCCCAGACATCAACCCGCTGAGGCCTTTACTTCCTCCCATTCCAGCGAGCATCTTTTTCATTTTGCCCATATTTTTGGCCATCTTTTTCATCTGCTGAAATTTTAAGAGCAAGTTATTCACTTCTGTCACTGTTGTTCCACTGCCATGGGCAATGCGCTGACGACGACGCGCATTAAGAATCTCAGGTCGTTTACGTTCCCCTGGGGTCATTGATAAAATCATGGCCTCGGTATGAAGCATCTCTTTTTCATTGATGGCACCCGAGGGAATATTCATCCCTTTTGGCATCATCCCCAAAAGATTTTCGATTGGCCCCATGCGACGAATCATTTTGAGCTGATTGAGAAAATCGTTTAGATCGAGCGAGGAGTTTTGCAGTTTTTTCTCGAGATCATTCATCTCTTCGAGTTCCACGGCCTCTGCAGCTTTTTCGACAAAGCTGACAATGTCACCCATACCAAGGATGCGTCCTGCGAGACGGTCGGGATAAAAAGGTTCCCACTGCTCGAGTTTTTCACCAACACCTGCAAATTTTATCGGCCGTCCTGTTACTTGCCGTAATGAGAGGGCAGCACCACCACGCGCATCACCGTCTAGTTTTGTTAAAACAAGCCCCGTCAAGCCAAGTGCAGCATGAAATTTCTCAGCCACACTCACCGCCTGTTGTCCCGTGGCGCCATCACAAACAAGAAGAATTTCTTGAGGTTCGAGTAAGTTTTTTAATTGAGAAAGCTCTTCAATCAGCGCGTCATCAATTTCACGACGACCAGCCGTATCATAAATTTCAACATTGTGGGGTTGTTCTTCACCCCAAGCCAAGGACTGTCTTGCAGCCGTAATTACGTTTTTTTCCGTAGGCTCTGGGCAAAAAACAGGAACCTCGATCTGTTTTCCAAGCGTTGCTAATTGTTCAATTGCTGCAGGTCGCACCAAATCAAGAGCGATAAGAATCGGTATTTTTCCTTGGCCTGTAAGCCATCGTGCTAATTTGGCAGAAGAAGTCGTCTTGCCAGCACCATTGAGACCGACCATAAGAATACGGGCAGGCTTTGTTAAATTCAAGGGGGCCGCATCGCCACCCAACAAAGAGGTTAGTTCATCGTGAAAAATTTTAACGATCTGCTGTCCAGGAGAAACACTTTTGAGAACCTCCTCACCGAGTGCTTTTTCTCGAACCCGTACAATGAAATCTTTAGCGACTTGAAAATGAACATCGGCGTCGAGCAAAGCCAACCGGACATCTCGGAGGGCCTCCGTAATATTGGCTTCGCTCAAGCGGCCATGACCACGAAGATTTTTAAACGTTTGTTGGAGTTGATCGGAAAGACGGGAAAACATGGCGGAAGATGGCTGCAATAATGTTAGCGTAATTGCTCATCTCCTTCGGTCGAAGAAGAGGAGCAAGAAGTTATCGGTTGTTTTTATTCGAAAGATTTATTTTTAAAAAACCCTATTTTATCAGCCTCTTAGGGCAACTCTTCTTTTTTAGCAGCTAAGAAAAAATTTATTTCTTCACTATCAAGCGAGAACCTAGAGCCAATAACCATTGCTTATCTCCAGAAGG
>JBIRBD010000077.1:0-9193 GCA_044326465.1 Chthoniobacterales bacterium | reverse complement strand
TTTGAGACTGAGCATATTGCGCTAATTTATAACGAGCCATTGCCGTTTCTAGGTTAAACTCATTAGCAAACCCCGCGGTTCGGGGGTAACTTATTGGAGGTGCTAACGCACCTCTAAAAGATCTGGACCAAAGGACAAAAAACCGATCCTAAACACAAAAGTTCTGACACTGCCAGGACTATTTACCCATTACCCATTACCCATTAACCATTACTTCTTCACCATGCATCTCTTCTTTTATTCTTTTTTTCTTTCGCTGGGGGCGATGTTTCCCATCGTTAATCCGATTGGGCAGGCGCCGTTTTTTTACATTATGACCGTTAGCAATAGTGCTGAAGAGCGTCATAAGCTTTCTTTAAGAATTGCATTTTATGTATTTTTGATTCTCACCATTTCACTGGTAACAGGAGAATATATTTTAAAAATTTTTGGAGTAACTCTCAATGATATCCGTATTGGAGGAGGATTGCTTGTTGCTTCCATTGCCTGGAAAATGTTAGGCAACAGCCCAAGCATCACAGAAAAAGAACATTCTGCAGCGATGGATAAAGAAGATATTGCGCTGACTCCAATGGCAACGCCCATTCTTGCCGGCCCTGGTGCGATGACCTTCGCGATTGGCTTGGCTTCTTTTGGCGCAACGCCAGTTAATTATGCTGGCTACATTGCTGGATTTTTTGTGATCAGTCTTATCACCGTCATTACTTTTTACTTTTCTGACTATTTAGTAAAATGCCTAGGTCACAATGCCCTTGGTTCTCTTAATCGTATTTTGGGATTTTTAATTTTAGCTATTGGCGTTGACTTGATGGTCACAGGAATTAAAAATGCTTTTTTTCTTCATGGGTAAAACGTTCCTCCCTTTTTTCTTCTTGCTCCTGCAAACGCTGATGCTATCAGCTGCGGCGGCCCCCTATAAAACTCTAAGCATTCCAACACAAGGCGCTTACACAGGAGCCTATGTTGATTTTGGCGAAGGAGAAGATCATGTTACCCTCGAGACCATAGAAAACTTTGAACACCTCGTTGGAAAACATCAGGCAATTATTGGATCGAGTTCTTTCTGGGCTCGTCAAAATTTCCCAACAGATCAAATCAATCTCATTCGATCGTATGGTGCCGTGCCGCTTATTTACTGGTCTCCGTGGGATGCTCCCTTTGATCAAGATCGCGGACCAGATCGTTTTTCTCTCGATAAAATTCTGGATGGAACCTGGGATCATTATATTGATGCGTGGGCTGATGCAGCAAAGGCTCTCCCTGAACAATTTTTTGTCTCCTTTGGCTGCGAAATGAATGGGACATGGTTTCCATGGTCAGGAACTTTTTATGGGAAAGGGAAATCACTCAGTAGTGATAAAAAAAGCAAAAGTCCGCCATGGGCTGGCCCTGAAAAGTTCAAAAAAGCCTACCGCTATGTTGTGGATCGCGTGCGCGCGCGCGGAGCCAACAATGTTCTTTGGGTTTTTCATGTCAATAATTACTCCTATCCCAATACTCCCTGGAACCTTGCTGCAGCCTATTATCCAGGACCAAGCTATGTTGATTGGCTTGGCATGAGCCTCTATGGCAAGCAGTATGCCGATGAAGATTGGGCGACCTTCAAACCACTCTTAGATTGGCCCTATAAAGAGCTTTGCAAGTTGGATCCGAATAAACCAATCATGCTCGCGGAGTGGGGTGTTGCCGAACCTCATGGCGCCGGTGACAAAGGAGCTTGGTTTTCTGAGGGATTTCGTGCGATTTCCTCAGGAGATTATCCACGCCTGAAAGCCGCAGTGATCTGGCATGAACGCTGGCAGAATGAAGATGGCACTTTTAGTAATTTGCGCGTGAACTCTTCGCAAAGCGCACTCAAAGGCTATCGCGAAGGTGTGGCTAATCCTTTTTGGATTGATCGACCGGAGTGGGAAAAAATTTAACCACAAAGAGAGAAATATTTTTTAGACTAAAGCTAAAATAGAATGATACTAAAGCAGCTTGAAGTTTTTAATTTCAATAACTCCCTCTTGTTTTATAACGCCATCCATCTCGGAATTTAAAGTAAGAACATTCTCAAGTTGCTTGGGGTTGGATGTTAGCGTGACGTGAACTTCAAGAGGAAGTTTGAGCCATGGTTGTTGATCAGAATCAGATTTTACAACAGGCTCTACATCGACAGTGAAGCCATCTGGAAATACAGCTCCATCGCCAGCATTCTTTTTTTTAACTGCCTCATATTTTTCAGGCGCTATAGCTTTTGTACGCGCCAAAATTTCTTTTTGAAAAGCTGTCAGTAGATTTAGCTGCCAGGCTTGAGTCCCATGTTTTAGGTGGATCAAAACAAGTGCCCATGGAGACCTCTTCCCTTCAACTTTCCAAAGCACGAGTGATTCATCTTTCGACCACCAAGGTGCTGCTATTTTAATGTGATTGACGCGACGATCAAAGCCAGGCAAAGCATCAATTACTGCAATAACTTTTCCAGTTTTTGTAAAGACCAATGAATCACTCAGATTGTTTGTATCAGAGTAAATGTCTAATACAGGAACCACAAAACCGTAGCAACCACTGGGGGATAATGTTTCTTTTGGGATAACATATCCTTCTTGGAGAGTCGTTGCTGAAAGGTTAGCAATGAAAAGCGATAGAAAAAAAGATGAAAAAATTTTCATGATGCTTAAGGACCTGATGGATAAAAATTTATTGTAACCATGGGATCGCAGTCTGCTCCATACAATGTAGGGACAGGCCCAATTCCCTTGGCCTCACGAAATCCATAGCCAAGATTTTGAGCTGCTTTAATCGACATTTCTCCCACTCTATCTTGCATTGGACCAACATCTCCTACTACTGATGGCTGATAATATGTTTGGTGAATGCTCCATGTCATTCCATCAGCATCAACGCGATAAGTAACATCTGCTTTATCTCGAAAGGGAACTAAATTCACAAAACAGCAAAATTTCAGTAAACACCTTTAAAAAAACGAACTTTTCTTTTGTATTCCTTGCTTTCTTTTGACGCGCTTAGCTCCCGCCAAGTCTTGCCCTGGCGGGCTGCCTTATGGCAGTCTAACTCGATCAGCCACCGCAGATCTCCGTCGTGGTTAATAATTCCTTCCATCTTTTCATTCTATGAATCTATCACACAATCCCATTGTTGAACTCACTGATTTTCTTCGCTTTCCAAGTATTTCTACACAACCGGAATATGCCCCTGATCTTATTGCCTGTGCGGAGTGGCTTGTAGAAAGGCTGAACAGAGCAGGTTTGAGTGCAAAATTATATCCAACAGCAGGACATCCGATTGTTTTGGCACAGACAGAACATGATCCGGAAAAACGGACCGTTCTCATTTATGGACATTACGATGTGCAGCCTGTGGATCCACTGAACCAGTGGACAACGCCTCCATTTGAACCCCGCATCGATGAGTCCGAAGGAAAGATCTATGCTCGCGGCTCCGCTGATAATAAAGGACAGATCTTGCCTCATATTTTAGGCGTTGCAGAGACGCTTGAAAAAAAAGGCGCCCTGCCAGTGAATGTGATTTTTCTCATTGAAGGTGAAGAAGAAATTGGGAGCCCTCATCTAGAAAATTTTCTCAAAGAACATCGCGAAGAATTAAATTGTGATGTCATTGTTATTTCCGATACCGGCATGGCTCCTGGGAACCTTCCAGCCATGACCTATGGATTGCGTGGCCTTGCTGCGATGGAATTAATTGTTAGAGGACCCGCTCGCGACCTGCATAGCGGGCTCTTTGGTGGTGCTGTAGCTAATCCTCTTATTGCAGCGGCAAAATTGATCGCTTCCCTTCATGATGAGAAGGGTCATATTTTAATTCCTCATTTTTATGATGATGTTGAGTCAATGCAACCCTGGGAAAAAGAGGCTTCCTTAGCTTTTGAAAAAGTCTCGGGTGGAGATACTTTGGTAAAAGAACTTGCGGGCGTCAGAGAGCTCTTTGGTGAAATTGGCTTTAGTACGCAAGAGCGACTCGGCGCACGTCCAGCCGTTGACATCAATGGCTTTGGCGGAGGCTATCAAGGAGAGGGAACAAAAACAGTCTTGCCAAAAGAAGCCTTTATAAAACTCACCTTCCGGCTCGTTCCAAATCAAAATCCAGAGGCCATCCTAGATCATGCCGCTGCTCATTTTCAAAAGCATTTACTTCCTGGTGTTACCCTTGAAATCAAGCGTGGCCATGCTGGTGAAGCCTATGTTTCCAACCCCCAATCTCCTGATGGAAAAGCTGCTCAAGCAGCATTGCAACAGGCTTTTGGGGCAACTCCGGTTTTACTTCGCGATGGCGCCAGCATCCCTATTCTAACAAGTTTTAAAAAAATTCTTGGCGTCGACAGCCTACTCCTTGGTCTTGCCAATCCTGACTGCTGCATTCACTCACCAAACGAAAATATGTTGCTAAAAAATTTTCTTAAAGGCATTCGCCTGAATCAAATTTTACTCGAAAAATTGGCGGAGAGCTAGCCCGTGTTCTGCAGATCAAGATCGCGAGTGCCTTTTCACCCAATGGCGTCAACTTAAGAGCAAATGTATTGATCTTCTTTTGTATCCGTTCAGGAGCCCGGAAAAGTTAAAGGTAACAATCAACGTTTCAAAAAAAAGAATTCACCACAAAGAGCACAAAGACTACACAAAGAACACAAAAAGAATTTTTTTATAAAAAAATTCTAAGTACTGAATAACCAAAGCAAAAATCCTGTAGCCTGTAAACCTGGTGCCTGAGCCCCTTACCCGTTCGTCTTAACGGGTACCTTCTTTTTGTCGAATTTTTTTAGCACTCTGGAGTAGCAGAAAAACTCGACCTTTTGCAAAATCTTTAGTTCTGTAAAAGGACAATGCTCTAGAGAGGAAACTATCCACTCAGATAAATGAGTACTAAAAGCTAGAGCATTGCCCCCGAGAGAATCCTTGTTGCTTAAGTATGCGCTCAAGCAAGTATAGAATTTTCCTTGAGCTCTTCCTTCTTGTTCTGAATCTGTTGTTGAGCCATATCCTTAGCTATTTCGTTGTTTGAAGCAGCCTCTTTTACAAGATCAGAAAGGTTTTCTACCAATGCCTTTAGTGAGGTTAGAAGCTGTTTCATCTCCATTTTTATACCATCGATACTCCTCATCTCAACTTGGTCAGCCAATTGTCTTATATTTACTAAAACATCCTCAAGAGGAGGGGATTCTAAAAAGCGAGGACCACCCCATTTATCAAAGAGAAATGCATCAAGAGCTTCTTCAAATTCATCTATTATTTCTGGAAATTTGTTCAATTTATTCTCAAGTGTATCCTTTCTCACAGTTGTTACTATATCTCTTGCAGCCTCTTCCTTCTCGGTTTTAGTTTCTCTATCTGACTGATCCACTTCCTTATGAATTTCATGCTTCTTTGCACGAACATCATCCTTTAGTCCTCTTATGTCGCCTGGGCGACCCATCCCACGAGTGAGAGTTTGAATGTCTTCAGCAAGCGCTTTTTTTTCACTAAGGTTCTCTTTTTTTTGCTCATGGTTAGAAGGAAGATGATCAATGACTCCACCTCCGATGCCGAGATCAGTGAATCCAAGACCACCTCCGACACCAAGATTAGTACGTCCAATACCAAAAACATCATCGGGCACGCCACCTCCTATACCAAGGTCACCAGGAAGGCCAGTCTCGATTAAAGGATCCTCTGAGAAATTTGGAGAACTTCCTGGACCTTTTGGACCTGATGGATCCATGGGGTTTTTATTATCATCGTGAATTTGAGCAAGAATAGGGGCAGGAATGCGTGGTTCATTATATTTCTTAACTAAAGCCGCTATCTTAACCGACGTAGGATCGGGACTCTCTGGAGTCTCGGAAGTCTCAGAAGTGTTAACAGTACCTCCAGCATGGGCGATAGCTCCTACCTCTGTTTCAAAAACATCTAAGTTTTCATAGTCGCTTGCACTCTTTGCTATCTGTTGAAGGATATTATTTGATGGTACATCTTCATTAGAAGATTTAACCTGTGCGGGAGAAGGGGGATTACCACTAAGATCATAACCTGCATAAGATGGGTTATCATGACCTGATGAAATCGAGTTCATAAGTTTTTAAGTTTAAGTTTTTTTATTTTTTAATAGTTTTTTTGCTTTTAGATTTTCATAGAAACCTATTTTGCTAAGAAAGACACGCAAAAATTTCCCGAAAATTTTTTATTTTTATGATTACTCTTTCTCAAGCTCATCTCTACGGCATTCTGGACACAGAGTATGTTTCTTCTTCGAATATAGCGGAGATGACAGGGCAGCTGCTTGAAGGAGGCGCCGATATTCTCCAGCTACGTGCCAAGCACTCTAGCGAAGCAGAAATCATTGCTATGGCACAAGAAATCCAACCTCTTGCCAAGGCAGCAAAAAAAATCTTTGTCATCAACGACTTTCCTCATCTTGTGCCAATAGTCAATGCAGATGGTGTTCATATTGGTCAAGATGATATGAGCGTTGATCAAGCACGTCGTTTGGCAGGCCCTTTTGCCATTGTTGGACTTTCTACCCATTCATTAAAGCAGGTGAAAAAAGCGGTTGATGACAAGCCTGATTATATCGGTTTCGGACCGCTTTTTCCTACAGCAACAAAGCCAGATTATCCTCCAATTGGCCTAGATGATATTGCAGCGGCACATGATCTGGTGACATTCCCTATCTTTTGTATTGGCGGTATTACACAAAAAAACTTACCTCTTGTGATCAAGAAAGGAGCGCAACGCGTGGTGATTGTCTCTGAATTGTTAAAGTCAAAAAATCTCACGCTCACCGCACGAGCATGCTGCAAGATGTTGAAAGAAACTCAGGAACCTAAGAACAACAATAGCTTGTTATAAGTTAGCGCCTAGATATTTCATTGGCATGCAGGTAGTAGATAACTTCTGTTGCAACAAGCTGTCCAACTCCAACAGCGATAATTGAAAAAACTAAAGAGCAACTGATGTTTAATGTGGCATAACTCCATTGTCGTTCTTTGAGAAAATTATATGTCTGCAAGGCAAAGGATGAAAATGTTGTGAAGCCCCCTAGAAAGCCTGTTGTGATTGCTGAAGCCATGACAGGAGATACAGAAATACCTCCATTAGAAGATGTAAGACCAATAAAAAAACCAATCAACAAACATCCAACCACATTGACCGTTAATGTTCCAAGAGGAAATACTGGACCGAATTTTTCAAAAAAATAATTAGAGATCAGGATGCGTGCAGCACAACCAAGAGCACCAATGAGACTTACGATGAAAAGACTTTTAAGCATATTACGTTAATTTACCACGATCCATTGCCGCTTTTAGGTTTAACCTTTTCTTCCTAGATAGCCATAAATATCAAAGTTTACTTTTATCTTCTCTGCCGTTGCACTTTTTTTAATTTCAGTTATAAACCATTCTGGATAAATGCTATTAGCACTTTGATCAATATACCGCGTCACATAACTCGTCGATAAAAAGAAAAGTGCTACCTCTTCAGATGTCAGCTCTATTGTGTTTGGAAGAAAAAACATCTCTGTTTCGCCAAACAAACCTGAATCTCGCATTAATTCCAGAGTATCATCATAGCTCACTAGTCGTGAATCTCGATAAGCAGCCCATTTTGTTGCTAGCTCATGAGCAATAAAATCCTGAATTGGACCATAAACTATCGGAAAGTTATATTTATAGGCGCAAAAGGCTCCTTGTTCTACCAATAGGTTATTTATTTTTCCCAATATGAGCTTTCGATTCATCCAATAGAAAGAAGTTGCGGATGTTACTAAGTTATATTTCTGAGGTGTTTGAAATTCTTCAGCGCTACTCACAGTAAAGGAGATATTAGAAAATAACTTTTTTGCATCCCTAATGAGATTTTTCCCAATATCTACACCTGTGACATGCTTGAAATAGGGTGTTAGGCCAACTGTTGAAACACCATTACCACAGGCAAGATCCAAAGCTGCGTCATGAGTTATACAGAGTGTCGCTAATTTTTTATAAAGGCATGATGGATATATCTTATCTCTAACATTAAGATACTTCTCCGCATGTCGTTCAAATTGTAGCATTGTAACAAAAGCTGGTTTCTTAATCCTAAAAACGGTGATGGGAGTTAATAAATTAGCGTAAGGACTTAATCTAAAAATGATTTTTAAAACGGCGAAGCATACCTGGAAGGCTCATCATTACACACATCTTTTAAGATATCCCGAATAGTTTTTTTGCGACATTAAATCCTTCAATAAAACTTTGTAGTTGTTGCATCCCTATCCAAAGCACTTTTACACCTGGAGGAATATCGTGCTTGCGATTTAAGTAACCACCGCTCATGGCTAATTTAATAATTACCTTTTGGAGCGGAGGTGGTTCTTTAGGCAGTTCCGTGTCGCCTGACATTAGCCAAATTGCCTGCCATTCCTCCTTTTCAAAAACAGCTTTACAATTCATTTCAGGAAATAGTCTATTGAGAATTCTAATATAAAGTAATCGCCAGGCAACATCATATAGAGCGCAATAGCGCTTTCTGAGCGCTTGCGTGCTTCTAATTGGAGTTTTTCAATCTGGCAACCACTCTTCAAAGTATTAAAAAATATTTCTATCTGCCATATAAACCAACTCAGTTTTGTCTAAACCTTGCTGCAATCGGTTCGTTTCACGGTATCCCTCAATCCAACGATAGCTTTCTTTTTCTTCACTAGGTTTTTTGGTATATTCGCGATGTTTATTAAGTTTTTTATCTCTTATCCAACTATGCATATGCAGAGTTCCTAAGCACAACTTCTCTGGAGTGATGGCGACAAGTGGATGCAAAAAATACCCATGTTCTAACTGTGAACTATGTGGTCCTAAATCAGGCGCCTCTCTTTGGCCGTCGTAATTAATAAAAGAGGTGTCTTCAACGCATAAAACCATCGGATGCGATTTCATTCGCTCCCGTGTTGCTTCTATATGCGGGGCTAAAATTACCTCCTTACTTACTTTTGGATTATTAAAGAAGCGATAAGCAGCTTGGGTTTTCCCCCATCCTTTGCATGCACCAGGAATACTCAAGCTAGGTTTACTCTCGAATCGCTCAAGTAATAATCCCTCCTAAAAACGTGAATAGAAACGAGAAAGTTGGCGTAAGGAGTTGGATTGGAAGCTGGTTGTTATGAAGCCGTGGCTAACCTGCACGGTTAGTGAGGCTTTAGAACGAACAGCTTCAGGCCGACT
>JBIRBD010000183.1:0-2628 GCA_044326465.1 Chthoniobacterales bacterium | reverse complement strand
CTATTAAGCATGAGAATTTATCGCAAAGGATCAATCTTGAATATTGCCTGACCTGAGATAGCCAATCTCCAATCAGCAAGTAGCTCTTCTTTGTGTATTTCAATCCAAGCTTCTACCATCTTTCGTTGTTTGATGGGAACTTGACCTTCGATGATAGAGGCGCTTTCAATCGAAAAAACAGCCTCATCATCTTAATACAAAACGTGAATATGCGGCAAGTGATGTCGTCCATTATCATAAAAAAACATCTGAATAATGATACCGTAGAAAAAAGAAATTGTTGGCATGTTGATCTGTTATTTTTTAATTACGCGCCACTCTATCAAATATTTCATCCCTGTGAATAACTCTTCTGCTTCTTCCTCTTCACCATCAATAACCATACAATTATTGCTCCTAAGGATGTCATCATAGCTCCGACTACTTCGGGGGCGGCGTAAGAAAATCCAAAGACCAGTGGCAGTCCCCCGAGAAAAGCACCTAAGGCATTACTAATATTAAAGCATGACTGGCTCACTGAGGAAGCCAACATTTCCGAGCCGCGCGAAAAACTGATCATCATCATTTGAATAGGCGCGACCAAAGCAAAGGCGGCCGCCCCCATGGCAAAGGTCATGATGAGAGAAAGGATTTGTAACGAAGCTGTAAAATGAATCACGATCAAAAAAATTGTGATTGTAACCATTAACGTCATGATCGTTTTGGCTGGTGAATAACGATCCGCCAATTTTCCACCAATGATATTTCCAAACACCATGCCAAGACCCGCCAGTGCCATGATGTAAGGAATAGCATTGAGATCAAAGTGTGTAATGCTCGTGAGCAGTGGTGCGATATAACTGATCCACGAAAAGAGGCCGCCTGTTCCGATTGCGATTAGCAAAATAATAAGCCAAGAATCACCATGGCTAAAAAACAGCAACTCTTCCTTAATGTTTTTGTGCTCCATTGCTTTTAACTTTGGTAACCAGGCAGCGATACCAAGAATCGTTATGAGGCCGATGATGGCAATAAGTATAAAAGTATACCTCCAGGAATAATGGTGTCCGATGAAAGTCCCAAGCGGAACACCAACTAAATTGGCTATCGTCATTCCAGAAAACATCATCGAAATAGCCTGTGACTCTTTTCCTTTTTCTGCGATGCGACTGGCGACAACAGACCCTACTCCAAAGAATGCACCATGTGGCAGTCCCGATAAAAAGCGCGTTAGTAATAAAAAATAATAAGTCGGAGCAAAAGCAGAGGTGGCATTGAAGAGCGTGAAAAGCAGCATTAAAAAAAGTAACAACTTTTTGGGCTGAAATTTCCTTGTAGCCAAAATAAGTACCGGTGCACCTACAACAACGCCAAGTGCATAAACAGCAATGAGATGACCTGCTACTGGAATAGAAATAGTTAATTTCGATACTAGGTCAGGCAGCAAGCCCATCATAACAAACTCGGTAATACCAATTCCGAGTCCACCGAGCATGAGGGGCAAAAGGCTTTTTTTCATTCACCGTTTTAGGTCCAAAACATTATTTTTGATGCCCATTTTTTCTATCTTATTAATAACAGCAATAAGGCTTGGCTCTTCTACGTTTTTAAATTCTATCCAGTTGGATTGATGTTCTTGTTGATCTCTGGCCTTATCTGCACATAGTAAATAACGAAAATCATAATGAAAATGGGTCAGTTCCCCCCTTTTTTCGTTAGCTGGAATAGAGTGAATATCAATATCGAAAGGCATTATGTGTTTCTCATGCCATGGATGGATATGAGAAGTAAGGCCTGTTTCTTCTGTTAACTCTCTTTTTGCAGCATCCAAGGGTGTTTCTCCTTGTTCTACATGACCTCCTGGTTGAAGCCATTTTTTAAGAAATGGATGCCATATCATTAAAATTCTAGCGCTGCTTTCGCTATTTGAGGTGATAAATTTTGTCGAGCTAGCTTCTTCTATGACAATGGCACTTCCTGTGATATGACCAGGCAATAGTGTTCGGTCAGATAAATTGAGCCCATTACCTATCTGCTCCATTAATAAACCAAGCCTCTCTCTTTCTTGAGGGTAATAATCTAGGTAAGCTTCTACTTGATTGATAGTTCTCATATTTTCATCCTGCTTGGGTATGTAGAGCTATCCAAGAGACCTTGGATCCTTTATCTAAGTTAGTTGTCATGCAACTCTAAAAAAACTCTTTTATGAAAAAACCGCTCCAGATATTCCTTCTCGTAATCTCTCTTAATTCAATATGGCCTGCTCTCCTATGGGCTCAAAATGAGAGATCGGAGACAGGAGATTGGAGGCTGCTGCCTCTGAGCCAGCTCTTACTTCAGCCTCGGCTACTCACTTGGCGGTTACGATGAGTGTGGTTACCGCTGCTCACTATTGCGATTTTCTTAACGCGGTTGCAACAATAGACGACCTTTACCACCTTTATGATGAAACCATAGAGTCTGATCCTGCTACAGCCTGCATCGTGCGTCTGGGTACTCCTGGGCAGTGGAACTTGCAGAGCTTCAAAAACGTGTGGATGAAGGAGATCCAGCTGCTGCTGATAAGCCTGTTGCTGATATTAAGATAGATTTTGCGATGTATAAAGCTGATGCTAAAGCTGCTACAGCTCAAGCCGTAGTTCAAGCCGT
>JBIRBD010000217.1:0-1582 GCA_044326465.1 Chthoniobacterales bacterium | reverse complement strand
ACCTGCACGGTTAGTGAGGCTTTAGAACGAACAGCTTCAGGCCGACTATATTGCGTCAAATTTTTCATTTCTATTCACGTTTTTATCTTTGCTTCCTTACTCAAAAGGCGATTTTCACTTACAGAAATTGATTGTGCTGCTTGAACGCAAAGAATAGCTAAAGCTTCTTTTTGATTTTCCATTGCTTCTGCTGCCTTAATCCAAAGGTCATGTTTTAGAGCTTCTACAAGACGTTCTTCGGCATTAGAAGCCAGCTTTTGAGCACGTAAAGACTGAACATGTAAAGACCTTGCTGATTCAATCCAAAGAGCAGTTAAAGCGTTTTTTTTATTTAGCGCTGCTTCTCTTGCCTTACTCAAAAGGTAATGTTGTAGAGTTTTTACGGGATCTTCTTTAGCATTAGAAACCGATTTTTGCGCATGTGAAGACTTTGCTGCTTCAATCCAAAGAGCAGCTAAAGTATTTTTTTGATTTTCCACTGCTTCTCTTACCTTAATTAACAGGTAATGTTCTAGAGCTTTTATGGGATATTCCTGGGCATCACAAAGCAATTTTTGAGCTGTCCCAGCCATCCAATAAACTCCAGCGCTCTGACGCTGGGTAACAAGAGCTTTAATGATGCACGCAGCAGCTTTTTCTTTGCTAGAAGCAACACTCAAAAAACGAGTCCTAGTATTATCATAAGTCTGCCTCGTTGCCTCAACTCTCAATCTTAACGCTTCCTCCATGCGATCAATCGCAGCGAGATGAAATGAATTAAGCGGTATGGGATGTTCCTTATTTTCACTATTGCGATAGCATTCTTCGATATAAGCCACTAGTCGCTCCGCTATAGGAAATTCTTGGCTCAATTGAAAATATTTTCCTGGCATTTTTGTATCCGTATTAAAAGGAAGGCATTCATTTTTCTTCCATCTTAAAAATGCAGCGAATGCTTGAAAAACCAAGTCTGGTGTTTTAACAGATGCCCCCCTTTTAACGGATGGTGCCTTCTCAACAACAGTAGCAGAAGACGTAGCAGTTATTGAGCGCTCACTTTCTTTTACTTCATTGGAAGCAGTAGCTCTCCGAAGATCATCAGCTCTAGCAAGAATACGTTGAAGTCTTGCTGTGCTTAAGCGAGAAGAAGTTCCACCTATTCGAGCAAGCTGACCTATTTCAGTTGCAATAAAAGCATTCGCATTTTCTGACGTATGCTCTGCTTGAAGAGCTGTTCTAAGATGATCAATGATTCTTATATTTTCGTCTCTATTTCCATCATTTGCAGCCACTATAATGGCATTAGCGCCTTCTCCTCTAACGATGAGGCGCTCCGCACCAGCGTTATCAGGATGAGTAGCAGCTTCTCTAAATTCAGGAAGCCCAATCAGCCCTGAAACAAAAGCCATGCACGCCATAGCTCCTACGACTTCGATATAAGAGTTGAAGTGACCAGTTGAAGTGAAGTGAGGGCAGCTACAGCGAGAGCTAATGTTAGTGTTGATGATGCATCGACCTGGAAGCCGCTCTGGCTAGACTTTAGTGACTGATCACTATTTCCATCGTCGTTAAAAAGAGCATCACCAGTCTGACCACAATATTT
>JBIRBD010000021.1:0-19125 GCA_044326465.1 Chthoniobacterales bacterium | reverse complement strand
TTAGCAAAAGCTATTGAGGCCAAAGCAGCTGGTAAGCTAGAAGAGGCAACGCAGTGGGAAGAAGCAGTTAGAGAAAGTCAAAAACAGAGTGAATATTTTCTTAAGGCCATCGAAGCCCGAACAGGAGAAAAGACAGCAGATGCAGAAAATTTCACCAATGCTGGAGCTGCTGCTCATTGGGCTTCAGATCGATTAGCAAAAGCTATTGAGGCTAAAGCAGCTGGTAAGCTAGAAGAGGCAACGCAGTGGGAAAAGGCCTCAGAGGAGGGTCAGCGAGAAGTTGAGTTTGATCTCAAAGCCATCGAAGCACGAGCTGCAGGAAAGTTGGAGGAAGCGAATCTTTGGGCAAGTCCTGCTCGTGCTGTTAATCGTGTTTCCGATTACTTGGTCAAAGCCATCGAAGCACGTGTAGTAGGAAAATTAGAAGAAGCAGCGCAATGGGAGCAAGCAGCATGTGAAAGCAAAAAGTGGGGTGACTATGCTCTTAAATACATTGAAGCACTAGCTACAGAAAAACAGGAAGATGTACAGAATTGGAATAACGCAGGTGTTGGTGCCTACTTTGCTTCTAATCACTTGGTCAAAGCCATCGAAGCACGTGCCGCAGGAAAAATAAAAGAAGCAGCGCAATGGGAAGAAGCTGCGAATGAAAGAAAGAATCAAAGTGAATTTAATCTTAAAGTCATCGAAGCGCGACTCGAAGGAAAAGAAGGAAAATTCGAAAATGTTCAGGCCTGGAGCAATGCTGCTATTGCTGCCACCCGCGCATCTGATCGCTTAGTAAAAGCTATTGAAGCACGTGCCGCAGGAAAACTCGAAGAGGCAGCACAATGGGAGAAGGCAGTGAAAGAAAGTCAGAGAAGCAGTGAGTGTTTTCTTAAGGCCATCGAAGCGCAGGCTATAGGAAAACAGGACGATAAAATAAGTTGGCATCTAGTAGGTTCTGGTGCTCAGAATGCTTCTAATCGATTGGTTAAGGCTATTGAAGCACGAGTAGCAGGAAAATTAGAAGAAGCAATAGAATGGGAAAAGGCAGCACATGAAAGTCAGAAACAAAGTGAATATTGGCTTAAATCTATTGAAGAAAGAGTCGCAGGCAGATTGAACTACGCAAATGGATGGGGCTTTGCAGGTAGTGCTGCCCTTTTTGCTTCTGATTACTTGGTCAAAGCTATTGAAGCGCGTACAGTAGGAAAAGAAAATGAGGCAATACAATGGGAACAAGCAGTGAATGAAAGGCAACGGCAGATTGAATTTTGTATTAAAGCAATCGAAGAACATGTTGCAGGAAAATTAGAAGATTCAGAGAGTTGGAGTAATGCTGCCACTGCGCCCCAAGAGGCTTCTGAGTTCTTAGTCAAAGCTATTGAGGCACGTGCGGAGGGAAAAGAAGAAGAAGCAACCGCTTGGGAGAAAGTAGTAGGTGAAAAGCAGAAGCAAATTAACTATATGCTCAAAGCTATTGAAGTGAGAAGTGAAGGAAGATTAGAAGATGTAAAAAGTTGGCATAATGCCGCAGTGGGTGTCGATAGGAGTTCTGATCATCTAGCAAAAGCAATTGGAG
The DNA here is from genome assembly GCA_044326465.1 of Chthoniobacterales bacterium. Lineage (GTDB taxonomy): Bacteria > Verrucomicrobiota > Verrucomicrobiia > Chthoniobacterales > UBA6821 > CAIWMF01. The sequence goes on along the minus strand of JBIRBD010000021.1, from coordinate 17,561 downwards.
CACGAGTATTAGGTAGGCAAGAAGAAGCAGTGAAATGGGAAGAAGTAGTAGGTGAAGATCAGCGGTGGGTTGAATTTTTTCTTAAGGCAATCGATGCACGAACAGCAGGAAAAATAGAAGATGAAGCGAGTTGTCGTAATGCTGGCTATGCTGCCAATAGAGCTTCTCATTATCTAACCAAAGCTATCGAGGCCACCGCAGCAGAAAAGCTAGATGAAGCCGAAGCTTTAAGAGAAGTAGCTAAAGCTGCACAGCTATGGTCTCAATCTGAGTTAAAATTTATTGAAGCTCGAGCTACAGCGAACGAAAAAGTAATAGAGAGCGTTCAAATTGCTGTTGCTAGTGCTCAGCTTGTTTTTGAACATTTGGATAAATCGTTGGAAGCCAAAGCTACAGAAAAAACGAATGATGCAAAAAGCTGGGAACAAGCAGCAACACTGAATCAGAAAGCCTGTGAAGACCTAGCCAAGGCAGCAGAGGAATATGAAAAAGGGAATAGCTGGAAATTTTTTGGCAAAGGTGGCAATAGCTGGAAACGTGATGCTGAAGTAAAAATGAAAAAAGCAAAAGAGTTGGCTAAAACAATTGAAGAGAAAAAAAACTCTTAGATGCTGTTACTAGGCAGAGAAGCTTTATCGCCGATAACTTCCAAAACCTAGAAAGCGTCGACGGCCTGGTTTAGCCGGCTTTGCGGCCTCGCTACGATTTTTATTTCCATCTTGCGATCGATTTTCTGATGATGTCTGAGGCGTTGATGCTGATCGCTCGCGTGGCGCGCGCGCACTGTCGCGTGAGCCTGCGCGCGGAGCACGAGCTCTCCCTCCCCCATTGCGCCGTTGACGTTCTGCATCACCTTCTTCACGCGGTGGTGCTTTCGAAGTATAATCAAAGCCTTCCGCCTTTTTGCGCACGATACCGCGTCCAATAAAGCGTTCAAGCGCTCGGAGTGAGCCATGATCTTCCTCCATCACAAAGCTAATGGCTTCGCCAATAGCCAAGGCACGGCCTGTGCGGCCGATGCGATGAACGTAATCTTCATGATGTGGAGGAAAGTCGTAGTTGATAACGTGAGAAATTCCATCGACATCAATACCGCGTGCCGCAATATCGGTCGCAACAAGCACACGAACTTTTCCTTCTTTGAAATCTTGTAATGCGCGTAAACGCTGATTTTGTGAGCGATTGGAGTGAAGTGTTCCTGTTCGGATATTGGCAGCTTCAAGACGACGCGCAATACGATCGGCTCCATGTTTTGTTCGCGTAAAAACAAGCACCATATTAAAAGAATCGTCTTGAAGAAGATGCATTAATAAGCCTGGCTTGAGATGATGGGATACTTCGTAGACAAACTGTGTCACCGTTTCTGCAGGATTGGAGCGACGACCAATTTCAACAATTTTTGGAGTTTGTAAAAATTCGTGCGTGAGGCGTTCGATTTCTTTCGACAATGTTGCTGAGAAAAAAAGCGTCTGACGTTTTTTTGGAAGGAGTTTAGTAATTTGGCGAATCGCTGGGATGAAGCCCATATCGAGCATGCGATCAGCTTCGTCGAGGATGAGATAATTGATACTAGCAAAAGCACGCTCCCGTCCGCGAATCAAGTCAAGTAATCTACCTGGTGTTGCGATAACAAAATCGGCCCCCTCTATCAGCGTCTTGATCTGAGGCTTTTCACTAACGCCGCCATAAATCGTTGCGATGGTGAAGGGAAGATACTTTGCATAAGCACGGACATTTTCTTCAATTTGCACTACGAGCTCACGTGTCGGCGCAATAACGAGTGCTTGAATGCGCGATCGATCGCCTTCTTGCCAGGCTGCAGCCATGCGAGAAAGCAAGGGTAATACAAAGGCTGCAGTCTTGCCAGTGCCTGTCTGTGCAATGCCGATTAAGTCATGGCCATCCAGAACGAGGGGTATTGCCGCTGACTGAATGGGTGTTGGTTCGGTGTAGCCGGTGTCAGTAACGGCTTTGAGAATGGAGGGATTAAGACGGAGCGTGCGAAATGGCATCTATCATTCTTATAAGAAGATGCCTTCTTCTGAAAGCTTTGTTTTAGCAGGAGCTTAAGCTTGGACATAACCTATACCATTCGCGTTTGATTTTTAGGTTTATGTGAATTTATTGTGAATAACACTGTCAATAAGACCCGTTTTTTTATATAATAGCTTCTTTATAAGCATCTTAATTTGTGAATTGGAATAGTGTGAATAACTATAAAAACCGAATGAAAAACCTTTGTATCTTATTGTTAACAACCTATGCTGCGATGATGACAAATCTGTTAGTTAATAATTCTGTTGCTCAGCCAGCCCTGGCAATTTTTGGAGGAGGTTGTTTTTGGTGCATGGATGCAATCTTTAAAAATGCTCCTGGCGTCATTAGGGTAAAATCAGGCTTTGCAGGCGGCATAACGGAATCTCCATCCTACGAGCAAGTCTGCAGTGGCGAGACAGGGCATGCAGAAGTGATCGAGGTGATCTATGATCCAAAAAAAATTTCGTATGATCAGCTGCTCTCTCTTTTTTGGAAAGCACATGATCCAACAACACTCAACGCGCAAGGCGCTGATCATGGTACGCAATATCGTTCACTTATTTTAACGACAACGCCTGAGCAGCTGGCGACTGCAGAAGCTTCTAAAGAGAGGCTCCAGAAGCAACTAGCTGATCCAATTACCACCGAGATCAAACCGCTCACGCTATTTTACCCGGCCGACGAACATCACCAAGATTACTATTTGAAAAATCGCAATGCCCCGTATTGTCGTGCGGTGATCCAACCCAAGCTCAAAAAACTCGGAATCGAGTAAACTTCTTTGGAAGTGTGTTCCTACTGCTCATTACTGCGTGACTCCGGTGCTCGGAGCCTCATGTATGGCTTATACACTCCGGCTGCTGTGCTCAGAGGTTCGTTGTACTGCATCAGCATTAACGCACTTCCAAAGAAGTTCGGAGCTAGTTTCAAAAAGTCGTCTTGCTGATTTTTCTGCACTTCAACTTAAACTGACCACTTCAACTCTGCTGCTCGGCAGTAGCAGCTTCTGTTGAAAGAATTTCATTAATCATTCCGGCAAAGTCAGCGAAGGCGCTATTTGGAACGAGGATAGTGTTACGACGGCCTTGGGTTTCCTCGGTAATGCGTAAATATTTTCCACGCTCATTTTCACGAATCTCGGCAATAAAAAACTTTCGTTCAGCCTGGAATTCGCGAAGTTCCAGAGACTGTTGTTGTGAGCGGTTACGATAAGGTTGAGAAAAAGGATCGTTCATAAATCAGAGGCGATTTTAAAAATATACGCTAAAAAATCAAATGGATTTTTGTTGTTAAGTCGACCGCCGTGGAGAAAATGAGGCGCGTTTTTATTTCCTTCTTATTTCTTCGCGATTCGAAAATCAATCTGCTGTTTCCAGCGGTCGACTTTTTCTACGACAACCTCAATGGTATCGCCTGCGCGATAGACGCGTTTCTTTTTTTGGCCGATGAGGCATGAGCGAAAAGCATCGAAGATATAAAAATCATCATCCATGGTTGAAACCGAAATCAGTCCAGAAACCAAAGCCTCGGGGAGTTCAACAAAAAGCCCATAATTACGAGCTTCGACAACTTGTGCTTTCCAGCGGCGGAGTTTTTTATTTGCCTGTTGGCACCCATTTGTCTTAACGCCTCTCTTGGTCTGTAGAGCATTCTCTTTTTTCAGAACTAAAGATTCTGAAAAAGGTGGAATCGTCATGCACCCCGGAGTGTTTAATGGGTGCGCCTGTTGAGCTTCAAAGTAGTCGAGTTTTTTAAGGCGAACTGATTCTTTTTCAGCCTCGCCAGCGGTACGTTCAGTGACAGAAATATGTTCGCTGATGGTTGGAAGGTCGCGAGAAGAAGGCCCGGTCTTAGTCAATCCGATTTGTCGCGCGAGCGAACGATGCGTGATGAGATCAGCGTAGCGGCGGATTGGGCTCGTAAAATGAGAGTAATCTTTTTTCTGCAGGCCGTAATGGCCAAGCGGCTCGGGTGTGTAGCGGGCACGTTTCAGGCTTTTTAGCAGGCCTATTTTCAAGGCATGCTCATAGGGTTTGCCATGCAGGCTATCGAGTAATTTTTGAAGTTCTTTGCGATGATTGAGGTCACCTGCTTTCACTCCATAGCTGGCGGCGAGCTCGCGATATTCGTTGAGTTTTTCTACATCTGGCTTTTCATGTACACGGTAGATCGTTGGCTCTTGGCTGCGGGTGAGATGGCGTGCGACTAATTCATTGGTAAGCAACATCAGCTCTTCGATGAGTTGATGAGAAATATCATTTTCGATCCGTTCTAATTTTATCGGAATTCCTTTTTTATCAAGCCATACCTTGATCTCTGGCATTTCTAAATCAAGTGCACCATTTCTAAATCGCCGTTGCCGTAGTAACGAAGAGCAGTCCCAAGCCTCATGCACGCGACGGGCGATTTCGGTTTTAGGTGGGCTTTGCAACAACGCCAAGGCTTCTTTGTAGGTCAAACGAGCGATGCTGCGAATGACGGTACGGGCAAAACGCACATGACGTACCGTTCCTTTGCGATCGATGTCAGCAAAGACAGAAAAGGCGAGGCGATCTTCATTAGGGCGCAAGCTGCAGAGACCGTTACTTAAATTTTCTGGCAGCATTGGAATTACACGATCAACCATGTAAACGCTATTGCCGCGACTGCGAGCTTCTTCGTCGAGTGCTGAATGAGGCGTGACATAATGGGCTACGTCGGCAATATGCACAGAAATATTCCATCCAGAAGTTGTTGATTGCACTTCAATAGCATCATCAAAATCACGCGCATCATCAGGATCAATGGTGATGATCGGCCGATTGCGTAAATCTTCTCGTCCTTGAAGATGTGCTGGATCAACCTTTGTGCCATGTTTAGCGGCTTCGCGTAAAACAGCCTCAGGAAATTCGATCGGCAGTTGATGTTTGCGAATGATCGAGAGCATCGCCACCTCGGGTGAATTCGCAGCGCCGAGAACCTCAAGAATACGGCCTTCCGGATTGTTATGCCGATTTTCCCAGCGATCAAGCGAGGCGACTACTTTATCACCAGGCTTGGCTAAGAGCATATCGCCAGAAACGTAAAGATTGTGGATAAAGCGTGGGTCATCAGCAACGACATAAGAAAAATCTTTTGATTGTTGTAATGTACCAACAAGGGTCTTATTGGCCCGTTCAATAATTTTAATGACATGCCCTTCAGGACGGCGACTCCCTTTGTTAAAGTCTCTACGCGGGGAGCGAGGGGGGGTAATGAGTCGCGCCATCACAACATCGCGATTCATTCCGGTGCTCGCATTTTCTGCTGAGATGTAGAGATCCGGCCAGGCATCATTTTTTGAAATGAGGTGGGCTCCTCCATTAGCATGCACTTGCAGTGTGCCAATAAAAAGATCCGCCGTTTTTGGGATAATGTACTGATTGCCTTTGATGCGAGCCACGAGACCTTCTTTTTCAAGGCGCTCGAGAAGTTTTTCTAACCCGAGATTTTTTTTGCGCTCCAAAAGTTTTTTCAACGCCGGAAGTGGCAGGGGTTCTTTTTCAACAGCACAAAGAATTTGAACTTCGAGTTCGCTCATGGAACGATCAACGCTTTCAAAAAAACGATGAGGTTTCTTAGAACCGGTTCGCGCGCGATCTGGGCGTGGAGTAGGGGAGGAACTTCTTGCAGATCGTTTTTTAGAGAGATCAGGGCGGGGAGATTTTTTTAAAGGCTTAGCCATGAATTGAGGATGAGGCTTCTATGGCTTATGGAAAGAAAAATTAGCCACAAAAGAAGGCAAAGGCCATAGGGAATTCTCCTTTTACAGGACTAAAGATTCTTCAAAAGGTCGAATCCTCATGTTTTTCAGCGTACTGAACGGGCAATGGCGTCAACTTAAGACAAAATCCGTCGAATAAATTTTGCTCTTTTTGCCGTAGGCCTTACTTGCCTGTAGCCTGAACCCCTGTGACCTGAACCCCTTGCCGTCACTTAATTCCTTAAGTTGACGGCATTGACTGAACGAGCACGCATTTTTACTTTCCACGATAGCTGCAGCGGGCAGTCGGCGTTTCATGGATCACAATTTCGGAAAGGCCTGGCAACTGAGGTTCAAGTTTTTTCCAAAACCAAGCGCACATGTTTTCGATGGTTGGATTTTGTAGCCCTTCAATTTCGTTGAGGTAGGAATGATCCAAAAGTTCGATAAGAGGTTTTATCGCTTTACTGATGACGGCATGCTCGTAGATCCAACCAGAACTCGGTTCTACTTCCCCTTCCACAGAAATCTCAATTTTAAAACTATGGCCATGCATCTTCGCGCATTTATGATCTGGTGGCACGTTCGGTAGGGTCTGGGCAGACTCAAAACGGAAGATTTTTGTGATAGAAGCGCGCATAATGAGAGTTAGGTTTTACAGCTGTCGTGGTAATTCGTAACAGACTGATTCGCATTCAACAAACTCACCTGTTTTGTCGGTGTGCTTGTCTATAATGTCCATAACATTTTTACGAAGAGCTGGAGGAACATCGGAAAGCATGTTGCGATAGCAAAGAATACTTAATAGCCAATCTGATAATTTATGATTGGTTAGAAGATATTTAGGAAAACGGGAACGAATTAATTTTTCGCAAGGAGGCTTTACAAGGCCTAGGTGGTTACATAATTCAGTATGTGTAAGCTTTACACGATTATAAAACTTTTCAGCAGTCCATTGCCAAAGGTCGCTAAAAACAGAACCTGGGGCATCGAATATAATATACGAAGTGGCGTTTTTGGGTCTGTTGTGAATCAGTGAAAGCAGCTCCTCTTTTTCTAGGAGGTAAATAAGATGTGCAGCAAGAATTACGGTGGAATCGCCTGCACATGTTGGCCAGCCGTCATGAACAGACTCCAGAAAGCTGAGCAAAGAAATTTTTGGAAATTGTTCACCAATAATTTTTTTTGCTTCTGTTAAGAGGCTATCTTCTGGATCAACAAGCCGAAGCTTTTGGATATTATCAGAACGAGTTAAGATATTGGTCATTAATTTTCCGTCGCCACAACCCAAATCGCAAATTTCTACACCTGCTTCTTTGGGCCAAGATGGGCGCTTGAGTAAAAATTCTGCCGTGACTTCATTTTCATCAGAAAGGTCGCGAAAAAGTTTCCAAGCGCTCAAATACTCAGGCATCGGCCATCGGTGATGTGCTTCTTGTGGCATAAAGTTATTTTAATTTTGAAGAAAGTAGCTGCGAAAGCATCATCAAACGGGTCGATGATAATGAGATTGTATTCACTTTGTCCACGGTGTTTCTATACACCATTTGGGGCTGATTTTTTACTTGGCTTTTCTATTTTTTGCTTTGTTCTCGAATCTGGCGTTATGCTTGCATAGCGGGAGATTCTCCCTCTTGATGAAAATAAAAATAAGAGCGTAAAAAGCCTAAAACTCGGACGCGAACAACACATATAAAGAGAAGTAAGGCTTCTTCGTAAAGAAAAATTTCTTTAATCACATTTTTAATTTGAAGGGATTGTAGACAACTCCATAATCGTAAGTGTCGAGACCTTCTGCGCGTTTCAGCCATCCAACTATTAGGCAAGTAAAAGGAAGGGCAATGAATTCGTAGAGAACTTTTATTGCATAACAAGAAAAAGCAATCCAGGCGACTGTAGGGGTAGAAAAAGTTCCCCAAAAAGAAATAAAACAGAAAACGAAAGAATCGGCACCTTGTCCAACAAAAGTAGATACTATTGCGCGTAGCCAAAAATGTTTTCCTTGCATTTTTACTTTGAGATAGGAAAGGAATATTGAGTTCAAAAACTCACCGGAAAGATAAGCGACAAAACTTGCTGCTGCAATGCGCGGTGCAAGCCCAAAAAATTTAACGAAAGATGGATTTTCAGCTGCAAAACATGGTGCTGGGGTAATCATGGCGGCGATCCAATAAAAGAGACCCATTCCGGCCATGCAGAAAAAGCCCCACCAGATAAGAGAGCGAGTTTTGCGGAAACCATAGATCTCTGTGAGTATATCACCTGCTAAGTAAGAAATAGGGATTGTGATAATGCCACAAGGTGGCGTCACATGCCAGAGAGCGATAATTTTTATAGCAAGTGTATTGCTGATAAGAATGATCGATACGAAAATCATGGCGACCACATGAAAGTATCGATAGCCAATGGGTGCAGAAGTAGACAATGGGGTGGAATGCATGCAGGCTACCTACTATATATTTTAATAGGAATAAGGGCAACGATAGCCTGCAAAATTAAGCAGGTTTTTTTTCATAAAATCGATTGAGTCGAGTTCTTGCTCAAAAGATTTTCCTGTTTTGGGATCCTGCCATTGGAAGCGTTCAAAAACATTCTCTTTCCACTGAGAAAGAGAGACCCCATCCCAACGAATTGTATCGATGACATTATCACGATGGTGGCTGAAAGAGAATCCTGCTGTGTCGCGCGTGCTATCAGGATCATAAACAACGATAGGACAGCCGCAAACAAATGAAGGAACGATATACACTTGTATATAGTTATTTTTTTCAAGAAATTTTATCCTTTTATCTGCCCATGAGGCATCAGCAGTTCCGTCGAGCGCAAGGAGTGATTTTTCTCGCAACTTTTCCCAAAAGCGTTCGCCTGTTTTGGGATTCGGAAGAAGAAACCAATATTCAGTTGTTGGGAGCACTTCGTTCTTAGGATAGATGCCGAGTCGTCGAAGCAGTTTATAATTGAGTTCGTCAGCTCGCTTGATCCCTCGTTCTTGCTCTGCTGTCAACGGGGTAATAATGAAATGTTTTTTTGCTGATTCTGCATGCTCTAAGAGGCTGTCGAATTGATCTTCGTCGAGTTCCGAGCGAGTTTCATTCGCTTTATTTACTTCATCATCTAAGAGATCAATCGCTTTTTCGATACGCTGCGCCCATTCATTTTGGACGCGCTCCGGCTTTTTATCGAGGCGAGCGCGTGTTGCTTTAAGAATTAATTCTCTTAGAGATTTTGGGCAAGAGCGCTTGCCGCAAAAAATAAATCCGATGAGCGTGCTGACAGATCGGGCACTTGTATATTCATTCTTTTTCTGAGCAATGATTGCTTTGCCAAGAGCGGCAGCGGTTGCAAAAAGTGGCTTTCCGTCATCTAACAGCTCTTGCGTCAATAGTTCTTTGAGGGTTGGGGTCATATTAGTTTTCTTAGCAGAAGCTGCTTTAAGGGTGATTCGTGTTTTAGGGTGAAAGGGAGATATTACGTTCTGATTGCTTCAGGGTAAAACAAAGTTTCATTAAAATTGATATTGACAACGGCGGCAACTGTTGCTTTTGTTGATGACATCAAAACAGCTAAGAAACCTCAAAGCTTTTTTTAAAATCTAACAGACAAAGTTTACCTTCCTAGAGCCCCTGTTTCCTCCAGATTAAATCCCCCCCCTAAATCAAACCGCTCGAGCTTTTATCCCCCAGCCTTAACCCCTCAAAAAGGCATCGAGCGTGTTTGATTAAATTTTCTCGGTTGTTACCAGTGATCGTAAAGTGGCCCATCTTACGGCCAGGCTTTGCTATTTTTTTCCCATAAAGATGTAGGGATACGTTGGAATCGCGTTGAAGGAAGTCCCAATCAGGTTCCCCTTCGGCCCAAAGATCGCCGAGGAGATTCACCATAACGGCTGGTTTTTCTAATGCAGGAGAACCAAGTGGCCATCCGCAGATGGCTCGAATAATTTGTTCGAATTGGCTTGTTGTTGAAGAGTCTAGCGTATGATGGCCAGAATTATGAGGACGTGGAGCAAGCTCGTTGACCATTAATGATCCATCAGCGAGAACAAAAAGTTCCACAGCAAGTAAACCAACTACGCCGAGAGTTTGAGTAATAGCTCTTCCAACGGTTTTAGCCCGTTCTTCAGTATCTTTTCCAAAACGGGATGGAATAATGGAAATATCAAGAATGCCATGGCGATGAATATTTTCCTGCAGTGGAAAACAAGCAATCTCTCCAGAGCCTGAGCGAGCGCAGATGATGGAAGCCTCACCGATAAAGTCTATTTTTTTTTCTAGCACCGCACGATTTGTTTTTAACATCGCCCAAATGGTGAGGTAGTCATCGCCAGGTTGTAGAGGGATTTGGCCTTTTCCATCATAACCGAGCGTTGCTGTTTTTAAGATAGCCGGACTATTGAGTCTTTGCATGGCTTGCGAAAGCTCTTCGGCTGAAGTTACGACGTAAAATGGAGCAAGCGGAAAACCATGAGAGCGAAGAAATTCTTTTTCAAGCAGACGATCTTGGCAAATGCGTACAACTCCAGGAGCTGGATATAATGGGCGTTGAGCAGCTAAGTGCTCTAGTGTACCCGTAGGAATATTTTCAAATTCGAGCGTGATAATATCAACTGCTGCTGCAAAACGATCTAGCGCATCCTTATCATCAAAGGGTGCGACTATTGAAACATCAGCCTCTAAAGTTGCTGGTCCGTCGGCACTGGAATCGTAGACAATTGTTTTAAGGTCGAGTTTTTTTGCAGCCCTTGCCATCATGAGGCCCAGTTGCCCGCTTCCTAAAATGCCAATGCAGAGCGTGTTCTTAGATGTTGAAAATTTATTTGTCATCGGATTAGAAGATAAATTGCATCTACAAGGTAAAGAGTAAAGAGTAATGGACCAACAACTGACAACCGACAACTTCTTGCTCCTCTTCTTCGCCAGAAGGAGATGAGCAATTACCATTATTCATTACTGTTACAGAAGAACTTCTTCCGCATGGACCGTCTCATTTATTTGATCACAGCTGCTGTTTTTTCGATCCTTCGTCTATTGCCGTTGATCGTCTGCTTTCGGATGGGAGAATTTTTTGGATTCATGGCTTGGCTGATTCTTCCCCGTTACCGAAAACTTTCTCAGCAAAATCTTCATGCCGCTTTAGGAAAGGAATTAACGGGAGGTGAAATCAAAAAGCTCGTTCGAAAAAATTTTACCACCCTCGGTGCAAATATTTTCTGTTCGATAAAAATCCCTGCAATGAGCGAACAAGCTGTTCGTGAGCTTTTTAAATTCGAAGGGGAAGAATATTGGGATGCCTGTATTAAAAATAATAATGGCCGAGGAACGGTTGTGGCCTTGAGTCATTTTGGAAATTGGGAACTCAATGCACAAATCTCAACATTTATTCTCCCTCGCCGCTCAGGGACTATTTATCAGCCTCTACGCAACAAGGCCGTCGATGATCTTATCAATCGTGATCGAAGAACTCGTGGTGTGATGACTTTTGATCGCAAACGGGGCCTAACTGCAGCGGCGACCTTGTTGAGCGAAGGAGGAGTTGTTGGGATTCTCATTGATCAACATGCAGGCGATGCAGGAATCTGGATGCCGTTTTTAAATAAGCTGGCATCAACTTCGCCGCTAGCGGCAACCCTTGCGCAAAAAACAGGAGCTACGCTCCTCCAGTTGACAATTCACACAACCTCACCGGCTCGTTGGACAATACGTGTTAATCCTCCCATCGCTACAGAAGGTCGCGAAATTGCAAGTATCACTTATGAGCTTGGAGAAGAGCTAGCAGAGGAAATTAGGCGTTCGCCAGCTGATTGGTTCTGGATGCATAATCGATGGAAATTACCCAAGCCTGCGTTTTTACTCACGCGGGTAAAGCGCGGTCTCTTTCTCCCAAAAAAAACAGGATCAAACGATCTTCACTCCTTAAAACTTCTTGTGCGTTCCCCTAACTGGCTTGGAGATGCTTGCATGGCGGCGCCAGCGATTCGTTCGCTCAAATATGGCCGTCCTGATTTGCATCTTACCATCATGACGCAAAAAAAATTAGCCCCACTTTGGAAAGCTCTTCCTGAGGTCGATGAGGTCATTGAACTTCCCCCCAATACCTCACCGTGGAAGGTTGCGAAATTTTTAAAAAGTCTGGCTCCATTACCTGGGTTGCCTCCATTTGATGCCGCCTTGCTCTTGCCAAATTCATTACGCTCTGCTCTTGAAGTCTGGTTAGCAGGGATTCCTCGACGCATTGGCCGTGTTGCGGAAAAGGGGAAATCTCGAGCATTCTTCATCAATCAGCCATTTCTTGAGACAAAAAAAAGCGATGTGATTGTTCACGAGGCAGAAGAATATCAAGACGTTGCTCATTGGTTAGGGGGAACCGTCGAAGTTGGAAATTTAAGTAAGAAAGAAGAGCAAAAATTAAAAATCGGTACTTCAACTCCATCTGACAACGTCAACTGCGCAGAGGCCTTGCAGGCCAGGCCTCTGCGCATAGGTATCTGCGCTGGTGCAGAGTACGGGCCAGCAAAGCGTTGGCCTATTGATCGCTTTCGAAAAGTCATGGACCAACTTTCTGTCATGCATGAGATCACATGGGTTGTTGTTGGAATAAAAGCTGAAGAACCACTAGTAACAAGCCTCCTTCAGGGATTCCATGGTACTGTTGAAAATTATGTTGGCAAAACAGATCTTACCGAACTCATCGACCTTGTACAGAACCTCGACCTTCTCATTAGCAACGATACCGGCACGATGCATCTTGCGGATCTTTTTAATATTTCAACGGTAGCGATTTTTGGCTCTACGGAACCTGCCTTAACAGGGCCTCGCGGAGCTGGTCACGAAATTCTCCGCCATCGCGTGGAGTGCAGTCCCTGCTTTCTGCGGAGCTGTCCGATTGATTTTCCCTGCATGCACGGCATCACGCCGGAAGATGCAGTGCAGGCAGTGATGAAGATTTTGGAAAGAAGAGGGAAAGTAGAGTAGAGAGTCGCGCGTAGCGATAACGGGTATTTTTGCTATGCGATAGTTGCCCTGTAAAACCGAATGCTTTCGCGGTGTTAAATTTTATAAAGAAAAAGAGAGTCGACTAAAAATGGTATCTAGAAATAATGCTCCGGATCTCATTTTGCCTCATGCCTCGTTACCCTCATTACCCTTTACTCGACACTTGTTACAGCGCTGCTTAGCAGCGCTAAGAATATGCACTTAACATCCCTTGAAGTCATCGGCTTTAAATCGTTTGCTGCAAAAACAGCACTCGAGTTCCATCGTGGCGTGACTGCCGTTGTTGGCCCGAATGGTTGTGGTAAATCAAATATTCTCGATGCGATTCGTTGGGTTTTGGGAGAGCAGTCAGCGAAGGCGCTACGTGGAGGGGAGATGGCTGATGTTATTTTTAGCGGTACTGATACGCGCGAACCTCACAATATGGCAGAAGTTTCTCTCACGTTTGCCGAATGTGAAAAAGAGCTCGGCGTAGAATGGAACGAACTGCGCATCACACGTCGTGTTTTTCGTGATGGAAAGTCGGAGTACCTTATTAACGGTTCATCCTGTAGGCTCAAAGACATTCATCAACTCTTCATGGACACGGGTATTGGGCGTAGTGCTTATTCCATCATGGAGCAAGGAAAGCTTGATCAGATTTTGAGCAGTCGTCCTGACGATCGGCGCTCCATTTTTGAAGAGGCCGCTGGTATTACAAAATTTAAGTCGCAAAAAAAGGAAGCGCTTCGAAAACTCGAATATACCGATTCTAATTTGCTTCGTGTCGTTGACATTATCAAAGAAGTCAAACGTCAGATAAGTTCCCTGCAACGCCAGGCAGGTAAAGCGCGTCGCTATCAAAGTTTGCTTGGTGATCTGAGGGTTCTCGACACGCATTTCTCTCATCGTACGTATGGGACGCTCGAAACTTCAATAAAAGAGCTCTCCACGTCAATTGAGCAAAGTACTCAAGCTAGGCTTGGGTATGAAAATGAAATTACTGAACACGAGCAAAAAACTACTGCTCTGCGAACAGAGTTGCTCGAGTTAGATGGAAAAATTGATCAATCACGGGATACGTTGCAGACATTGCGCAACAGAATTTTTTCTGGTGAAAGCCGTATCGAAACACATCGTGAACGTCGAGCGGAATTTGAAGCGATGATTATTCGTGCAACGGCCGATCGTGATGCTTTCCATACTCGTATTAGTGAACAAAAAAATGAAATTGAGCGAACTGATGCGCAATTAACAGAGCTTCTTGATTTGCTTCGTGCAGAGGAAAATGCATTGCATGCAGGCACAGTCAAGCTTTCTGAAGCACAGCAAAAACGCCGCGATTCAGAACGTCGTACCGATCAAATCGCACAACAGTTGCACTCGTTGGAACATAGGCTCTCCGATCTGCGCGGAAAAGTTTCTGTCGCTACGGGCCGTCGTGATGCAGCGGAGCAACGGCTTGAGCAGTTGCGAGCACAACAAGCTGCAATGGAACAAGCGTTAGCGGGCCTGAGAGCGCGCGCTGATACAGCAACCGCTGCGTACGCACTTGCGGGTGATAAGCTTGTTGCTGCTAAACAGTCATTGGAAGTTTCACAAAAATCACAGGAAGCTGCACAACGGGCTCGTCAGGCTGCAGAGACCGAGTGGAACGGGATCGGAAAACAACTTGCCGAACGGGACTCTCGACGTGAATTACTTTGTCAATTGGAGCGCGAAGGTGAAGGATTAGGAGAGGGCACGCAAGCAATTTTGCGTGGTCTTGATCGCCCTGATTTTTTCCATGCTGGAATTTTAGGAACACTTGCTGCTCTTATTGATGTGCCGACAGAAAACATTCCGGCCGTGGAAGCAGCTCTTGGAGCCGCTAGTCGGTCGGTTGTTTTTAAAGATGCTGATGTGGCTGAGGCAGCATTACAAAGGCTTAAAGCTGCGGCGGAGGGTAGAGCCGCTGTTTTAACTGCTGACTGGGCAAGTGATTCACAAAATAGAAGTGAGCTGCCAGCGGGAGCTCTTGGGTGGGCAAGCTCCTTAATCAAGGCTTCTGAGCCAGTGAGGGTGATTGTAGAGCGATTGCTCGAAAGCGTTGCCATTGTGGATAATATCCAGACCGCTTTTCGTTTAAAACGGGAATATCCTACAGTGGCCTTTGCGACACAGGCAGGAGAATTTATTTCGCGTGACGGCGTCGCTCATGGTGGTACCGATGGAGAAGTTTCTGCATCAGCTTTATTACGGCGTTCGCAAATAGCAGGTTTGGAGAGAGAGGTCGCAGCACTTCGTTCAGAAGAGGTACGCCTCGCAGGCGTTCGTGATGCTGCTATTGCTACCCTGGATCAAGCTACAGAGTCCCTCAAAGAAGCTCGTGATCACGTCAACCAACAGCAAGTTGCTCTTTCTGCAGCACAAGGAGATGATATTCTTGCGCGCCGCGAGTTTAATGATACTCGCAATCGCCGCGATGCCTTGATCCTTGAAGGTTCCAAGATTGAAGCAGAGAGGCAACAATTGCAGCAAAAGATTTTAGAAGGAGAGAGCCAACTCGAAGCGGTAACGCTCGAACTTTCCTCGGTACGAGATGAACGCTCTTTAGCTCAATCCCAAATTGCCACATTGCGTGAGGCCGAAACAGAGGCCTCTACGGAACTTGCCGAAATTCGTCTGCGTGTTGCAACGGAGCGTCAACGCCAAGCCTCACTCTCTGAGCAACGTGTTCCGATGGAGGCGCGTATTCGTGAATTTGCGCAAACAATTACTGCGCGCGAACGGGACATTGCCACGCATGAACAAAAAATAAAAGCGCTCGTTGCCGAATCAGAAAGTCTTATTATTAGCGTTGCAGGATGGAAAGAAGAGCTTGTGCAGGCAGAGGAGGTAATTGCTTTACTTGGAAAAGAACGGAGAGAATTCCAAGCAAGTGTCGAGGTGCTGGAAGTTGCACTTCGCTCTGCACGTAAAAATTTTTTGGAATTACAAGATAAGCGTTCACGTGATGAAGTGCGCCTCACTGAGTTACGCCTCCGCGCAGAATCACTCTGTGAGCACATCACACGGCGTTATCAAATCGACTTGGCGACATTCCAGCCTGATCGGTACATGCTGCTTAAGGTGGTTACGACACGGAATGTAAATGCAATGAAGGCCTCTGATGACAATAACAAAGGGGCATTAGAGGAGGCGCAGCAGTCAAAGTTGGAAGTTGAAGCAACTGATACTGAAGCAAAAGAAGATGCTCTAACTGATAACTTAAACAGTCGCGAAGCGATTTTAGGTCCAACGGCCCCAGAAATTTCTTGGAAAAAGATCGAAGGCTTTGTAGCCGAATTAACAGAAAAAGTTGATTCCATGGGGCCTGTTAACATTGAAGCGATTCAGGAATTTGAAGAGCTTGAAGAACGCTATACTTTCTTGGAGCAACAGAATACCGACTTGGTCAATGGGAAAAAAGAGCTTCTCGAGACGATTGCCCGTATCAATAAAACCACGCGTCAACTTTTTGCCGAAACCTTCGAGCGGGTGAGGGTCAATTTCCAAGAAATGTTCAAAGAACTTTTTGGCGGAGGTAAAGCAAATCTATTACTCGTTGATGAAAACGATCCACTCGAGAGTGGTATTGAAATCATCGCTCGTCCCCCTGGCAAGCAGCTGCAAAGTATTTCGCTCTTAAGCGGTGGTGAACGGACAATGACCGCTGTTGCTTTGTTGTTTGCAATTTATATGGTCAAGCCAAGTCCCTTCTGTGTGCTTGATGAAATGGATGCTCCGCTTGATGAATCAAACATTGGACGTTTTATCAAACTCCTTGATCGCTTTGTGGGGCAGAGTCAATTTTTCGTTATTACGCACAACAAACGCACGATGTCACGCGCTGACATGCTTTATGGCGTAACGATGGAAGAGCAAGGTGTCACGAAATTAATTAGCGTTAAGTTTCATGCGCGAGAGCAGGCAAAGCCTGCTCTTGAGGAGAGAGCAGAAAGAAGATTGGAGATAGGAGCCGAGGCTGTTAAGCTAGGATAAGAATGAAAGAAAAGAGAGTTGATACCTTATTACTCGAGCTAGCAGAAGCCTTACGCGAACGTTTGAAAATTATCGCTGATCATGAGTTTCGAGATCGCGATGCAGCAGGCCATTTAAAGCAGCTACAATCAGCTTCTGAGCAGATTGAAAAAATAACCACAGCAATTCCGCGCCAAGAGCTCGATCCAAAATTAAGGCACTACCTGGATCAACGTAGCTACAATAAGGCTTTAGAGCATTTAACCTAAAAACGGCAACGGATCGTGGCAAATTAACGCAATATGCTCAGCCTCAAAATAATTTTTCAACCGGCTTACGTACCTTCCAGGTATGCTTCGCCGTTTTAAAAATCATTTTTAGACTAAGCCTTTACGTTAATTTCCTCACTCCCATCACCGTTTTTAGGTTTAACCGGTTTAAAATTTTCAGATTAACTCGGGTATCCATTTAGCAAAAAGTAAATGGGAGTCAGAAAATCGGGGTTGAATTTAGAATATTATCATAACATTCTATTAATGATTGCTTTGATTATTTTTAGTGAACCGGTTGATTGGTCTTAAAAGTATCAGTTCAGAAGAGCTAGCTTTCTCTGCAGATCAGAGAAGGCCCTCCGAGTCAAATTTCAAATAGTCAACAATCAGGCTACTGCCTGAGGTTGACATAGCTCATTTTATTAATATAATCCCTTTATCTATGGCATGTTATATTGATTCTAAAGTTAAAATTATTTAAAAATGACCGAACTTTCTGAAAAAGTCTCCAAACCACATGATCTTTTTTTTAAAAAGGTCATGAGTAATCCATTGGCT
>JBIRBD010000041.1:0-13557 GCA_044326465.1 Chthoniobacterales bacterium | reverse complement strand
CATAGGTATCGAGCATCCAATCTTTCGGATGAATGCCCATGTCGACAGCCTCCTCCTTGTCGTTGATGAGGTAGATATCAAAGGCGCCGCCTGTTGAGTGGGGAGGGCGATTTTTAGCCCCAGTGAGGGTGACGACGGGCGAAACAAGGCGTGTGGTTTCTAAAAACTGCTGCTGATACGACCACTCAGGATGTAATTTTTTTATCTTTGCAAAACGTGCATCGAATAATTTTTTTTGCAACTGCAGGCTGCGATACCCTTCATACAAACGGAATTTCAAACCAGGCGGCAGCAGTTTTTGCGCAGCGAGTAGTTTTTCATAAACTGTTTTTCGTAGATAAAAATAATCTTGGTTGTTCGGAATTTCAGGCGAGGGGCCAATCGCAATGCCACCCTCTTTTTTTAAATTCACCAGAGGCTCATGATTGTCATGAATCTGAATCGATAAAACTTTTGGATCTGCGACAAGAACGATGGGCTGGCTTGCAGCCTGGCAGAAGGCGGCGGAGGCGATGAGTGAGAAAATGAGGAGTTGGTAGCTTTGCATCATTACTCAATTGTAACATAAACCTTTAAAAAATTTACTGTATGAGCTTGCATTTCATAACCATGCCATACTGAAAAAAGTTCAACACAGAATTTTTTGGGAAGTTCTTCGTTAATTAGTCCAGATTCTCTTGCTTTAAAATGGTAGGACATCTCAGGACGATCAGTGTTTAAATTTCTTTCTTCTTCTAAATTACAGTGATTTACCCAACTATCTCTGTAGTTTTTATTAATATTCTCAAGAAGATGATAACTTATTTCGTAATCATTAGGATCATCTAAATCATAATCGGAATTCATAGTACAATTGCTATGAGTAGCATAAAAAAGCGAGTTCCAGCTAGATTGCTCTGGTGTGATATTGATGGTCAACTCTTGACCAGGGTGAAGGATAACTTCTTTTTCTACATTACGATCAGTAACACTGATGCTAATAGTTTTACAGTTATCTGATGGAGTGGAGTTAGTTTCTTCTGCTCTTAAGATATGAAAGGTAAGAGTCGTCGTTATTGTTAATAAAAAAAGGGAACGGAAGAAGCGGTGTTTGGTAATATTCATATTATATATTTTAGAGTTAGAGGGTGAAAATTAATTTTTCAGAAGCAGTACCTTACTTTAGAATTTCTTCTTTTGCTTGCGCTTGCTTGCTAATTATTAGCGCTCTTTTGCTCTCTTCGTAGTGGTTTGACAAAAATGCTAGATTGCTTTTCATGTCTACCTCTCAATTACTAGCAGCTCCCAAGCCCATTCTTCTTTTTGGAGGCGTCAGGGAACAAGGAATCTCTCTATATCGATATTCCTACAAGATGGCACACACTTCGGTAGTTAGTGACCACTTTCAAAAAGACTCGCTTCTTATTTTTTTGAATGTCTCAGGATATGGAAATCTTTCTTATCATTCTTCAACAGGATGCCTGCATCATTTCCCTATTGCGCCTCAAAAAGTAAATTTACAAATTAAAAAAGAAAATCTTCTTTTTTTGGAACGAGATGCAAATCAAGAGCATCGATTTTTTATTTTGGAGATTTCTCGTAATTGGCTCTCTTCTTTAATGAGTAACTATCCTCATGCCACAAAAAGAGAGGTCCACTTTTTTCTTCAAGGCTCTTCCAAAAAAACAACGCCAGTATTAATACCATTTTGCCTTAATTTACAAATGGTTAGTCAAGAATTACTACTCGCTCACTCTCAAAAAGATCGGCCTGCCTTATGGTTTTATGCAAAAATTTTAGGGCTCATTACTCATACACTCTTAGATTCTGAAGAAAATCTTTGCTGCTGCCGAAAGGAACGTATTGCATTACAACGCATTGAATCTGTAAAAAAAATCTTAATACGTGATCTTACTCAGACACCTTCACTGACAGAATGCGCATCTGCTGCGAATTGTAGTGCCGCTTATTTAAGTCGTACTTTTTCAGAGTATACAGGAATGACGATAACTCGTTATTTGAGAAATCTTCGACTCGAAAAAGCTGCTGAGTTACTCCGAAGTGGCAATTACAATGTTACTGAAGCTGCCATGGCTGTAGGCTATTCTAGCTTGAGCAATTTTTCAAAAATCTTTGCAGATATGTTCGAGATGTGTCCTTGTTCCTTTGGTGGCAAGATGTGAGTGCTCAGCGACAATTATGAGCCTTTGTGATCTTTGTATCCTAAGTATAAAGTTTTTGGCTATAGGAAGATGCTGAAATGGAGGAAGTGTTCACGCTCTGTTTTTTAGAAAAATTCAAATCACAATTACATGAGACAAAAAATTGGGCGCATCAGCTTTCTCTCTGCGAGCAGCAGCTGGTTTCCTTCGCGCGTGTCTTTTTACACCGGCCAGATATTTTGTTGTTAGACGAATCAACTTTGAGCTTGGATGAGCAAAAAGAATTTCAGCTCTATGAAAATCTCAAAAAATATTTGCCACGCATCACGCTTGTTAGCGTCGGACATCGTAACACGCTGCATGCATTTCATGAGCGAGTGATTGATTTTAGAGCATTTTAAAAATTTCTATAACCGATGCATTGCTTCGTTAGTCCGGTACTCAAGGCCTTATGTATGATTATACACTGCGGCCTTTGCGTTCCGAGCTTCCTTGCACTGCATCGGTTATAATAATTTTTGAGACGCTCTAGCCTCATTAGCAGAGTGCCGGTAATAATCAATGTAGCGTGATTTTATTTTTGACATAAGTTATACATTGTATAACACTCTTTTTTCATGGATGTTTCCTTTGTCGAGCTTGAAGCCTTTACCAGTGAGGCGTTGCACGTGGCTGATGAAGAAACGTTATTGCAGTTTGAAATGGAACTTGCTGCCAATCCCGAGGGAGGAGATTTGATTCAACATTCGGGGGGATTGCGCAAGGCTCGAATGAAATTACCAGGGCGTGGCAAAAGTTCAGGAGCTCGCGTTATTTATCTTTGGTTGCCAATACCTCGCCGTTTTATTCTTTTCATGCTTTATACTAAATCTAAACAATCAAACATTCCGCCAGCAGTTCTTAAACGTTTGCGAGCTGTTGTCGAAACAATCAAAACCAAATATAACTCATGAGTACAAAAAAAAGAGAAATTATCTTTGATGCCGATGCCTTATTGGAACGCATCGAAGGCTTCAACGCCGGCACGGAACGTGCACGCGAGCGCAAAGTAAAAGTTCCATTACCAGTGAAACCAATTCCTGCAAAAGAGATTTATGCCATTCGTCAAAATTTGGGATTTACGCAAACACAATTTGCATTGCTTTTAAATGTGCCGAGAGTTACCGCAATCTCTTGGGAAAATGGAGTCCGTAAGCCAAGCGGCGCCGCTCTACGTTTATTAGCAATCACACGCAAGCATCCTGAAGCCCTCGAAGCATGCTGATGAAACTTATGAAACCGATTGTTATTACGCCTGGTGAAATTCTTTTAGAGGATTATTTAAAACCGATGAATATTACGCAAGAGGCACTTGCTCGCGAAATTGGGACAAATGTGCAAACGGTTCGTAAGATTATTTCAGGAGAACAAAAAATCTCTCCAGAAATTTCATTGCGTCTTGGGTTGTTTTTTAAACAAGGTCCTCGCTTTTGGTACAACGTTCAAACGAGTTGTGATTTTGAAAAGCTGAAGACAGAGCAAAAGAAAATTGCATCAAAAGTAAGAAGCAATTACGAAGATTTTATTGGTTGCTTAGCGACTGTTTGAAACGCATTTAGAGCATGTTAAATAGAGCTATAACCGTCGCAGTGCAAGGAGCCGAGGAGCACAGGAGCTGAGTGGACTTACGTCCGTGATGCTCCGAGCAGCACCACAGCGACGAAGCAATGCGACGGTTATAGCTCTATTTAATACGCTCTAGCATCATCCACCAAAAACTGATGGTACTCTTGGATACTACGCACTTCAAGGGGGCCGGCCTTCATGCTGCGGATGGCTGCTGCGGTTGCAATGGCTGCGCGTAGAACAGTGATCGTTGGCACGCGATGAGCCACTGCCGTGCTGCGAATGATGATTTCATCGGCACGCTGTTGTTTGCCGCCTGGCGTGTTGATAATGAGGTGCATCTCGTTATTTTTGACCATGTCCAAAACATTAGGATGACCTTCCTTTAATTTGTTGAGCTTGGTGACCGGGATGCCTGCTTCTTTAAGAACAGTGGCTGTTCCAAGCGTTGCAAAGAGTGAAAATCCTAGGTCGGCAAATTCGCGAGCAATCGGGAGGATGATCTTTTTATCGGAGTCTTTCACGCTGATAAAAAGATTTCCGCCGAGTGGCAAAGCAGGTTGTGCTGCCATTTGGGCCTTTGCATAGGCGCGCCCTAGGTCACGGTCAAGTCCCATGACTTCACCGGTAGAACGCATCTCTGGACCAAGGATAATATCGGTGCCAGGAAACTTTACAAATGGCATCACGGCAACTTTTACGCAAAAATGTTGTGGGATAACTTCTTCGGTGAAGTTTAGTTCTTTCAGCGTGCGCCCTGCCATGATTTTAGCAGCAAGTTTTGCGAGAGGAACGCCCATCGCTTTGCTGACAAATGGTGTCGTACGCGAGGCGCGGGGATTAACTTCGAGAATATAAACAATTTCATCTTTGACGGCGAATTGCACATTCATCAAACCACGTACGTTGAGCTCCATTGCCATCGCTTTGGTTGCCGTGCGAATTTTTGCGAGTGATTCTTCTGATAATGAAAAACTTGGAATGACGCAAGAGCTGTCACCGCTATGAATACCAGCTTCTTCGATATGCTCCATGATGCCACCAATCACGCATTCATGACCATCGGCGAGGCAGTCGACATCAACTTCTGTGGCATCTTCTAAAAATCTATCCACGAGCACTGGTCGCTCCGGACTGATGGCAACAGCAGTTCTGATATAGCGACGAAGATCTTCTTCGGTATAGACAATTTCCATTGCGCGACCGCCTAACACAAATGAGGGGCGTACGAGCACGGGGTATCCAATTTTGTTAGCGATCTCAACAGCCTCGTTTTCGTCGGTGGCTGTTGCGCCGGTGGTTTGACGGAGGCCTAGTTTTTTGACCATCGCCGCAAAACATTTTCGATCTTCCGCCATCTCAATGCTCTTTGGCTGTGTGCCTATGATGGTTGCTCCACGTAGCTGCAGCGCTGCTGCAAGGTTGAGAGGTGTTTGTCCACCAAACTGAACAACAACGGCATCACACTTTTCGCGTTCGTAAATATTAAGCACATCTTCCAGCGTGAGTGGCTCAAAATAGAGCTTGTCGCTGGTGTCGTAATCGGTTGAGACAGTTTCAGGGTTTGAGTTCACCATGATCGTTTCGTAACCTTCTTCCTGAAAAGCAAAGCTCGCGTGGACGCAGCAGTAATCAAACTCAATACCCTGGCCGATACGATTAGGTCCACCGCCTAGAATCATCACCTTTTTTTTACGACTCATTCGCGTTTCATCTTCATCGCCGTAGGTTGAATAAAAATAAGGTGTCGAGGCTTCAAACTCCGCAGAGCATGTATCTACGAGCCGGTAAGTCGGTTCAATGCCTTGTTCTTTGCGTTCTGCGCGGACTTCATCTTCCGAGCGGTCCGTTAAAAATCCAAGTTGATGATCGGAGAACCCCAATTTCTTAGCGCGTCGGAGGTCGATTTTATCAGGGTTTGTACGGTACTCCTGTTCTTCTTGAACAATTTCTAAAATATTGTGTAAGAACCACGGATCGATCGCACTGAGCTGGTAAATTTCATCGACCGAGTAGCCTGCTAAAAAAGCATAGCGTACAAAGAAGATTCGCTCAGCGCATGGGACTGTTAATTTTTGCTCGAGTGTTTTTTTATCCCAGGAGCCATCAGCGAGGCGAGGCTCAACGTCTTTACCATCAGCGCCAAGGCCGAAGCGACCTATCTCTAGCGAGCGAAGTGCTTTTTGTAGCGATTGTTTAAACGTGCGTCCAATGGCTATAACTTCACCAACGCTTTTCATTTGCGTGGTCAACGTGGCATCAGCCAGTGGAAACTTTTCGAAGGTGAAGCGCGGAATTTTTACGACGCAATAATCGATTGTAGGTTCAAAACAAGCGGTCGTTGTTTTAGTAATGTCGTTTTTTAATTCATCCAAGCGATAACCAACGGCCAACTTCGCCGCGATTTTTGCAATCGGATATCCCGTGGCCTTGGAAGCGAGTGCTGATGAGCGAGAGACGCGGGGATTCATTTCAATGACAATCATGCGACCGGTTGTCGGATGAACTGCAAATTGAATATTCGATCCACCTGTTTCTACACCAACTGCGCGAATCACGGCAAATGAGGCATCGCGCATACGCTGATATTCTTTGTCGGTGAGTGTTTGAATTGGTGCAACCGTAATGGAATCTCCTGTGTGGACGCCCATCGGATCAATATTTTCAATCGAACAAATCACGATGCAGTTGTCGGCATTATCGCGGATCACTTCCATTTCAAATTCTTTCCAGCCGAGCAGCGATTCCTCAATGAGCACTTCGGTGGTAGGCGAAAGATCGAGGCCGCGAGCCGCGATCGCTTCAAGTTCCGCTTGATTGCGAGCGATGCCACCACCTGCGCCGCCGAGTGTGAAAGCAGGACGCACAATGAGCGGATACGTGCCGATTCGTTCAGCTTCTGCGAGCACTTCCTCCATGCTGTGAGCTGTTCCAGAATTGGCAACTTCAAGCCCTATCTCGAGCATCAGTTTTTTAAAAAGATAGCGATCTTCACCGCGTTGAATCGCCTCTGCATTAGCACCAATCAAACGGACATTATGTTTTTCGAGGGTGCCCCGTCGAACCAGTTCCATGGCTACGTTGAGCGCTGTCTGTCCACCGAGTGTTGCAAGAAGAGAGTCTGGTTTTTCACGCTCGATGATCTTTTCTACCATCGTCGCGGTGACCGGCTCGATGTAGGTTCGCTCTGCAAATTCCGGATCGGTCATGATTGTTGCTGGATTAGAATTAACCAAGACAACTTCATAACCTTCTTCCTTTAAGGATTTGCAGGCTTGTACGCCGGAATAATCAAACTCACAACCTTGACCAATAACAATGGGGCCAGCTCCGATGAGGAGAATTTTTTTGATAGTTGGGTCTTTGGGCATCTTAGCAGGGGTTCAGGTGACAGGGGTTCAGGTGACAGAGGTTCAGGTGACAGAGGTTCAGGTGACAGGGGTTCAGGTGACAGAGGTTCAGGTGACAGGGGTTCAGTAACAGGTTAAAGTTTGTTATTGTTGGTAGTTATTGATTTCTTAAGAGAATAAAGAACTTTCTTAGCTTCTTCTATTTTTGAATTACAATCTGTAAAGTTTTTTTCAGTTAAGTAGTTGAGAAGTAGTGCTAAACTGAACTGATAATCAACTTCTTTTAAGGAAGCATAAGCAATTTCTAGAAAACGAAAATATTCTACTTTGCTTTCACGCCCACAGCCTTCAACAATGTTGGAAGCTACTGAAATAGCTGCTCTACGGATTTGTGCAGTTAATCCATAGGTTTCTTCTTTAGGAAAATCGCGGGTTGTTTTATAAATTAAAATGACAACTTCATCTGCTAATTGAAAGGCACGTAATTTAGTGTGATCACGCATAGAAATATTTTAACCTGCAACCTGTAATCTCAACCTGTCACCTGTTAGCGAAGCGCCCTGTAACCTGAGCCCCTGCTCCTCATTGCCCCTGTCCGCGGGTGAAGCCTGGCTTGCCATCAAAGTTGTAAAGCAGTTCCATTTTTAAAAATTCAATTCCTGTGGCTTCGATACGTTGGAGTAGCGCGATGATTGCAGAATGTGAAACCGTGCCTGCTGCGCCATCAGGAAGTTTGAAGCGAGCGCGGAAAGAGTCCGAACAGAAAATTCCTGGGATGGCTTTTGGCCAAACAACCATGCCTCGATTGTCGATCATTTCGAGTAGCATGTTATCACCCTCAGCTTGAAGTAATATAGTTCCTAAATCAGCGGGTGATCCCTTGGTATATTCAACAAAAATATCAGCACCGACGAGTTCTCGTTTTTCGGTAAGGCGAATGTAAGGAACAACCGCTCCGAGATTCGCTGTATCCTTTTTGTAGCTGACGGCTTTGAGTTGCTGCGGTTTTTTTCCAAGACGATCGACGACAGCTTGTGCAAATTCTTTGGTGCCGACTTTTTCTTTGCTGATGCCTTCTTTAAAAATATCGTAGGTGTGAATGCCATCTTCTAGCGCGCAAAGCCAGGCATTATGAGCTTTCTCAGCTACTTCGTTTTGTCCGATGTGGAGCAACATCAAAATACTTCCCAAGAAAAGCCCCGATGGGTTTGCTAAGTTTTGACCAGCGCGACGTGGTGCAGAGCCATGGATCGCCTCGAACATGGCTGCTTGAACGCCAATGTTGGCTGAGCCTGCGAGACCTACGGAGCCTGCGATTTGGGCGGCAACGTCAGAGAGAATATCGCCATAAAGATTCGGCATGACGATGACATCAAATGCCTCCGGTGTATCAGCTAGCTTCGCAGCACCGATGTCGACGATCCAATGTTCTTTTTCTATTTCCGGATAATGCGCGCCGATTTCGTCAAAGATTTTATGAAAAAGACCATCCGTCATTTTCATGATGTTGTCTTTGGTAAAACAAGTAACTTTTTTGCGATTGTTTGCGCGCGCATACTCGAACGCGTAACGCACTATTTTTTCGCTGCCAGGACGCGAAATTAATTTGGTACAGCTGATAACATCTTGCGATTGGCGATGTTCAATACCTGCGTAGAGATCTTCTTCATTTTCACGGACGATGACGACATCCATCAACGGATGCTTTGTGGCTACAAAGGGAGAATAGCTAACACAAGGACGAATATTGGCATAGAGTCCAAGCGCCTTGCGGGCTGTTACATTCAGGCTTTTGAAGCCGCCTCCTTGTGGCGTGGTGATCGGCGCTTTCAAAAAAACTTTCGTGCGACGGAGCGATTCCCATGCGGAGGGGTCAATGCCTGCTTGATTGCCAGCGAGGTACACTTTTTCTCCAATCTCAATCTTCTCAATCTCAAGCTGCGCTCCAGCTGATTGAATGATGTGGAGTGTCGCCTCCATAATTTCAGGGCCGATGCCATCGCCGTAGGCAACTGTGATAGGAGTTTTGTTCATAGAAAAAGTGGTTTGAGTTTAGAAAAAGAATTTTAAAAATTTCACAAGAGGATAGCTGCGGCTTTGTGTGTTGGCAAGCTGAGGTAAAATGCCAATCGTAATTTTTAACGAATCAAACAATTTCTTGCATTTATGTTAAAAAGTGACACAGTGACACTCATGGAAACGACACTTTCTTTATCCATCAAAGAACTCCACGCTAAAACAGGTGAACAAGTGCGTCGAGCTCAAGCAAGTCGTAATCCTGTAATGATTACTGATCGTGGAAAGCTTGTGGCTTTTCTTATTTCACCACGGTTGGTTCAAAAGAAAACGAGAAAAAGAACGTTGCTCCCTGAATATAAAAAATTTCTCTCAAGAGAAAAAATATCAAATGATGTGCTCGATCATCTGGATGCCGTTCGTGGAGATCGTTAAATTATGATCTTCTGCGATACATCAACATTGGCCAAATATTACGTACTAGAAAAAGAATCTTTATCCGTACGCTCTTATTTGGATCAGGAAGATCAAGTTGTTTTTTCAGAGCTTGCTCGTGTTGAGTTGATGGGAGTCTTCCATCGCCGATTGAGGGAGCGTCAATGGACAAAGGAAGAATTTAGTGCGGTCATTCGGCAGTTTTCTCAAGATGATCTTAGTGGTTACTGGTCATGGATGCCGTTAGATAAAGGCATTCTTGAAAAAGCATCACAAATCTTTGTAATATTGCCGGAGACTGTTTTTCTACGGTCTTCAGATTGTATTCACTTAGTGACAGCAATTCATCATGGGTTTAAAAAAATCTACACCTATGACAAACACCAGACTCAAGCAGCATCAGTCTTAGGCCTTGCTGCAAGCAAATGAAAAACCTCAAAACCTATTCTGCAACACATCCTCTATCGCAGCATGAATATCGCGTGGGCCTTCGCCATTGACGGTTTCGTCCACAACTTCTAGGCGGCGGATGAGGTGAATAACTTCCTTGCGCGCGTAAGGCCCGCCTGCAGCTTCGCAAAAATGAGTGCGGCAGCCGAATGGACGGCCTTCATAAATCATACAGCGCGAGGAGCGTGGGTGCAGCAGCCTGCAGGCGCCATCCGTGCGCTCGGGAAGCTGCTTTCGTCCGCTGTGACGCAGAGCTTTCGCGGCAACCAAGGCTTCGCCTTTCGTGATCATCGGGGTTTTTCCCGTTAGCTTAAAATGACAGCACTCCGCTCTGAGCTGGCAATTGCGTTCGATAGGAAGCTTCGCTAAATCAGCATAGACCGCCTGAATTTCTTTCGAGGCTGCGGTGAGATCGGGATCGGAGCGTTGTTGTTTGGTGAGGCGCATAGATGTCTGGAAAAAGAAAAGTTCAACAGTTGTTTGGAAAATGATATAGCGACGCTTACGAGAAAAATTTTATCAGTCTGTCAAAAATTAATAACTCAGCTAGCACAACCCAAGAAAAGAAAAAGAACGTTGCGCCCTGGATATATTTTTTTTTGAGAGCAAAATATCAAATAATACGCTTGATTATTTGAGTGCCGTTCGTGGAGATGGCTAGACAAACTCTCTTTCAGAAATTTTAAACGGATTAAAAATTTTAAGTCCAGGTTGACAAAAATCTTTTTCATTTCCCGTTGCAATGATGAGATTATGCTTGCGCGCTGTTGCTGCGATAAGGCTTTCCTCAAGCGGCATTGGCTTGCCTGCTTGTTCTAAAAGGTATCGTTGATCAGCCCATGTGTGAGCAATGCTAACATTGAAACTGTAGATGCGTCCTTCGAGCGCATTTACGAGATGAGATAGCCATTGTTCGAGCAAGCGACGTGCGTTGCCATTTTTACTTCTCACCCAATAGGCAAGTTGAGCAATAACGATAGCGCTGGTGTAGCAATTAGATTGTTCTTGCTCTATCCAGGCCACGACTCGCTTGTCTCCCAATTTTTTTGCAGGCTGACTTAGGACATCAGTATCTAACAGCCATTTCATAGAGGATGTCCTAAAATGTTTAAAATTGCGCACTGCGTCGTCGCTCCGGTGCTCGTGTCCTCAAGTATGAAATATACATTGCGACTCTGTGCGCCTCGCTCCTGACATTGCATTAATTTTAATTCAATGTTGAACATGCTCTTGACAGCTTGATTTTTTTGGCATCTCTCGACTACGACGAGGCACATCATCCATCGATACGGGACATGACTTGAGTACTTTTAACCAATCTGCTTTTGCTGGTAGTTTGCGAAAAATAATGATCTCGTCATGAGCGTCAAAAGAAGCATCAAAATAATCTCCCGGTTGTGTCGGGAAAAGTTCCTTTGGTAAGGTGAGTCGGCGTTTGGCATCAAGAGTAAGAACCATGGTGGGATTATCCCACTTTGAAGTTATTGTGTCAATCTTTTATTAATTTCGTTGAAAACGATTTTCTAACAACGATGAACTGCGTCGCATGGCAACGCTTTAGCCCGGCGGCCAGGTCAGTTTTCTTCCCCCGAGGAGATGAATATGCAAATGAGGAACAGCCTCGCCACCGTCTTGGCCGTTATTAATGACGATACGGAAACCGTCATCTAAATTCTGTTCACGAGCCAAAGTTGCTGCAGCTAGCAATAATCGTCCTAGCAAGGCTTCATCATTCGCTGTTGCTTCAGCAAGACGTGGAATAGGCTTTTTAGGAACGATCAAAAAATGAGAAGGCGCCTGCGGTTCAATATCACGGAAAGCAATCCAAGTGTCGCTTTCAGCTACGATGTCGGCGGGGATTTCACGAGCGATGATTTTTTCAAAAAGAGTCATTAAGAGAAGAAGTTGAAGTGTTGAAGTGTTGAAAAGAAACAACATGCTTTTTAAAGAATGCTTTTTTAGTAATGTTACAATGGTATCAAAAAATTTGCGGTTAGGACTTGTCTATTTTTATTGATTGATTCTAGCTTTGCGGAGCGTGTTAATCCAGCGGTGTTATCACCGCCAAAAATTAAACCCTTCAACCCTTCAACTTTTCAACTTCTTAATTATGATTGCACATGGAGATATCGGACTCATCGGGTTAGCCGTGATGGGACAGAATTTAGTTCTTAATATGAATGACCATGGCTACACCGTCGTGGTTTATAATCGAACCACAGCAAAAGTGGATCAATTTTTAGCAAATGAAGCCAAGGGAACAAAAATCCTCGGAGCCTCTTCTGTTGGTGATTTGGTAGCGAAGCTCAAACGTCCACGGCGGGTCATGATGCTGGTCAAAGCAGGTGCACCGGTGGATGAATTTATCGAGCAACTGCTGCCTCATTTGGAAGCAGGCGATATTATTATTGATGGTGGCAATTCGCTTTTTGATGACACTAATCGTCGGCAAAAGTATGTTGAAAGCAAAGGCTTGCTCTATATTGGTACCGGTGTCTCTGGTGGCGAAGAGGGTGCACGTTTTGGTCCAAGCATTATGCCAGGGGGATCTCCCGCTGCATGGCCACACGTAAAAGAAATTTTTCAAGCGATTTCTGCGAAAGTGGAAGATGGTGCCTCCTGCTGTGATTGGGTCGGTGATGCTGGGGCAGGGCACTATGTAAAAATGGTGCACAACGGCATTGAATATGGTGATATGCAACTCATTGGAGAGGCTTATAATCTACTCAAGAACGGCATTGGTCTTAGTGAGCAAGAGATGCATGAGGTTTTTGCTCAGTGGAATCGTGGCGAACTCGATAGTTACCTTGTGGAAATCACACGCGATATTTTGGCCTATAAAGATAGCGATGGTGAACCTCTGGTTTCAAAGATTCTCGACACAGCTGGACAAAAAGGAACGGGCAAATGGACCGTTGTCAACTCACTCGATCTTGGTATTCCTATTACGCTAATGGCAGAGGCTGTCTATGCACGTTGTGTTTCTGCGCTCAAAGAGGAACGTGTTAAAGCCTCCCGAAAGTTGAAGGGACCTAAGGCTGCCGTGAGTGCTGCAAAAAATCTAACAAAGCGTGTGGCCTTGATTGCAGATATTCGCGATGCCTTGTATGCCTCAAAAATCATTAGCTATGCACAAGGTTATATGCTTATGCGCGCTGCTGCTAAGGAATATGGTTGGAAGCTCAATTGGGGCGCTATCGCGCTGATGTGGCGTGGAGGGTGCATTATTCGTTCTCGTTTTCTTGGAAAAATCAAAGAAGCCTTTGATAAAAATCCAAAACTCACCAATCTTTTGCTTGATAATTATTTCTGCAGTGAAATAAAAAAATCGCAAAAAGGATGGCGCAACATTGTAGCGCTTGCGGCGAAACGTGGGATTCCTGTGCCTGCGTTTAGCACGGCGCTTGCGTTTTATGACAGCTACCGCTCAGCCGTTTTGCCAGCAAATCTTTTGCAAGCACAGCGTGATTATTTTGGTGCCCACACGTACGAGCGAAACGACAAGCCGCGAGGTGAATTTTTTCACACGAATTGGACGGGAAAAGGTGGTGCAACGACTT
>JBIRBD010000114.1:0-6482 GCA_044326465.1 Chthoniobacterales bacterium | reverse complement strand
TCATCTTTTTCTTCGTTACGCCAAACTCCGCTCGATGGTCTTCCTGTCGGCATCGGGATAACTTCTCCTCCGAGCAAAATCGTGCGCTCACCGATAAAACCTAGCAGCGATGACGTGCTCCAAAAATGAAGCGCCGCTTGCAATGAAGAATTTATTTTTTAGCAGCTAAGGAAAAAATCACCCCATGCTCTTGGCGCGTTGAGCGATGAGCATATCTTCCACCGTGGAAAGAATCCGCTGTTGATGAAAACGAGGCAGCTGACTGACACGTTCAAAAATCAAACGAGCTTTACCAGCAGGGCCAGTGCCACGCTTCTTGTTTTGACGTCCTAGAAAATAATCAGCTGAAACCCCCAAAACTTCCGTGAGCTGCGAAAGCTGATCTGCACGAAGTCCCACGGCCTCACGTTCCCAATAAGTCACGACACGCTGACTGGTTCCTAGCTTATGAGCAAGCTGCAGCCGAGGAAATGGGTTGTTAAATTTCAATTGCGTTTATTTCGAATAGAAATATTATCTTTAGAATAATATGAAAAGTATCTTATCCAATAGAAAGGCACAAAGAGGCTCAAACGCTACCATGCTGCTTAATAGCGATGACCTTATACTTGCTCAGCAGTCTATGAATATTTTTAAGCGTCATACGGATCGACAAGGCCGTCTTATATTTCAAATTAATAAAGATAATGTAAAAGAGTCCGTTGTTATTCCTGCCGTTGCAGCTCGTCTTTTTGAAAATATTCTAATGCAATTATCCGAGGGTAATACGGCTACTGTTCTGCCACTTCAACGAGAAC
This sequence comes from Chthoniobacterales bacterium, assembly GCA_044326465.1. GTDB lineage: Bacteria > Verrucomicrobiota > Verrucomicrobiia > Chthoniobacterales > UBA6821 > CAIWMF01. The sequence continues at coordinate 5,685 of JBIRBD010000114.1, read as the reverse complement.
TAACGACACAGCAAGCAGCTGATCTCCTCAATGTTTCACGACCTTATTTAATTGGATTGCTTGATCGCGGTAAAATTCCGTGCCGAAAAGTTGGTACACATCGTCGTATCTATGCAAAAGATATTCTTAATTTCAAACGAGCTGATGACTTGAAAAGAAGCGCTGCACTAGATGCATTGGTAAAAGAAGCACAAGAGTTAGATTTAGGATATTAAAAGAATGGCTTCATCCACGGTAATTTACGATGCATGTGTCTTGTATCCAAGCGCCCTTCGTGATTTTCTAATCCAACTAGCAATGACAGACTTATTCAAAGCTAGATGGACTGATCTTATCCATGATGAATGGATAAGAAATCTTCTCAAAAACAGACCTGATCTAACAAGTGATCGCCTTCACAAGACGCGTAAACTTATGAACTCTACTGTAAGTGGTTGTTTAGTTGATGGATACGAAAATTTAATTAAATCTGTGAAGCTTCCAGATGAAAATGACAGGCACGTATTGGCCGCTGCTATTCACTCTGACGCTGATATAATTGTTACTTTTAATCTCAAAGATTTTCCAACAGAAGTTCTCAGAGAATACAAAATTAGAGCCCTACATCCTGATGACTTTATACTTGGTCTCTTTGATCTTGACTCACTAGTAGTCTGTAGAGCTGCTCAGCAACATCGAGAGAGGCTGAAGAATCCCAAAAAATCAGTTAATGAATATCTTCTGACTCTCTCATCTCAAGGATTGATTAAAACGGTTCAATATCTCAACGATAACATTGGATTGATTTGATTATTTTTTATAGCCAAAACCAAAAGATCCTGTCGTGAAAATCTCTCTGGAAGCACCTCCGAAGACATCGATAGATGAAGAAGCTATAAAGCATACTTCTTTAACTGCTCAAGAAAAAAAGCCTTATCTCTCTGAAAATCCCACCCAGAGCTCATCGGAGCAGCTTCTTTTTAGAAAATCTCCTAAGCGCTCATTGAAGCGCTCCGTAAAAACCATCCCTCACAGCATTGCCTGTGCCGTGCTTTTTTGCCTCCTCGCGCACGCGCCCGTGCCGTGGAAATCCTCATCGTCACTTGAAAACACCCCCTCGCAAAATCAAGAACTCGCGCAAAAGCTGCATCTGGAAAAAACGACCTTGGCCTACGATCCTGCACTAGACCTCACCATCGATCCGGATGGTAGGTGTGGAACCGGTATGGTTAAAGGTTACACTATGGGAACCTTTGCAAGTTATGACAACATACCTCAGATGCTAGGCGGAGTTGTTGGAACTGTCGGTTCTTATGCAACCCCAGTAGTTGGAGAGGGTGCCTTTATTCGCGATATTGGAGGGTCAGTCTATCAAGCTGGAAAAGCTGGACTTGATATGCTCAACAATGGCCTGAATTGGCAAAATGGAACGCAGTTTGTTTTTTCGGGAGTCGCAGGAATTTTAGGAGGTGGTGCGATGATAGGCACCTTCGCTAAGGCTGCTGATATGGCGGCGCTGCGTCTTGCAGGTCAAGCTGGGGAGATTGGGGAGGTTGGAACAGGTATCAAATACATTGGGAAGTTAGAGGATTTACAAGGAATACCTCGAAGCCAAACATTGCTAGAACAATTACCCGATTTGGGTAGTAGCCAGGCAAACTATTATCAGAACTCTTCTGTCTTGAGAGGAACATTGAGAAATGGTTATGAGATTCAAGATGCTTCGGCTTTCAGGGCAAATTCATCTCCAGATCCAACATTGCTACGTCCAGATCGAACTGTCGGACAAAGTTTCCTGGGTGCAGAGCGAAATATATTGAGTAATAAGGGATTCATTTTGAATTCAAAAGGAGTTTATATTCCTCAATAAATTTATGAGCCATACAACCCAGACTGAATTTGCGCAGTTAATTGAAACCCATTTTAAGCAATATCATAATGCCTTAAGCCTATCAGCTCCTAGTTTTGAGAATGACGGTTTTATCACCAAAGCAATAATGGTAGGATCAGGTGGCTTTGTTGAAATTCGCTGCGGTCCTGCTGAATATAATATAGAAATTTTCATTCACACACAAAAGGATCAAAAACGTTGGAGTTTAGCTGAATTGATGAGTATTGAGATCATTCGAAACTGGATGTATCAAAAGCGTCCAGATACTTCGGGTAAGCCTCGGCTTAAGGCTGAGATAGAATGTGCTTTTTGCCTCCTTGTTGATGGACTCAGAGGAGTTGAAAATTTTCAATGGGTGTATAGCTGATAATAAGAAAAAATAATCTCTCTCATCAAACTTCAAATCTTCCACCTCCTTTGCATCCACCTCTCAGCTGCTGCCGCAAACCACTTCGTTCCAGCACGAAGTCGTGCTGTCACGCGTGGCGGGCTCGCGCGCGAGGGCTGCGGTGGGGCATGGCCGGCTATCAGGCTTCGCGAAGAGTGGAGGCCCTATCCTCACCCACCGCTTTTATCATCTTTTTCTTCGTTACGCCAAACTCCGCTCGATGGTCTTCCTGTCGGCATCGGGATAACTTCTCCTCCGAGCAAAACCGTGCGCTCGTTGATGAAATCTAGCAGAAACAATGCGTTCCAAAAATGAACCGCCGCTTGCAATGAAGATTTTATTTTTTAGCAGCTAAGAAAAAAACTTCCTATGCTGAAATCGCTTCCCCTTGGTGTTGAGCATCGCGAAGGAAGGTATCTAAGGCTTGAATAAGAATCTTCTGCCTCTCACGAGAAAGTCTCCGAATGGCTTGCAGCCTATGTTTGAGTTGCGAAGGGGGACCTGACTTGCGAACACTTTTGATAGGATGACCCAACAACTCATCTGCTGAAACATTGAGCGTTTTAGCTACCTTAGAAAGCAACTCAGCGGTTGGATTTTTAGCCCGACGCTCATAATAAGTGAGCATGTCTACAGAAATCCCTAGCATCTGCGCAAGCTGAGGCTGAGTTAGTGAGCGAGCTTTCCTGAGAGTGGAAAGTTGCATGCCAAAAGTTGGTGCTGGTTTAGTGGGTGGACCTCCTGCCATGACCTCACTATAGGGGAGGCTTTGATGAAAAAATTTTCAAAACGATCTTGAGTTTTACTGAAAAATAGATTTGATCAGTCGATGCCCAAAAAAGATGCAGCAGAATTTGACAGCCCTTGGAAATATGTTCTGACGGTTTTCTTTCAGGCATTTATGGAATTTTGTTTGCCAGAGCTTACGGCTCCAATTGATTGGTCGCGAGGTTACACATCGCTTGATAAAGAGCTTCAAAAAATTATTCCATCTTCACAGAATGGAAAGAGACTTGCAGACTTGCTTTTCAAGGTGTGGCTCAAAAATGGTGAAGAAAAATGGATTCTCATTCACTTAGAGGTTCAAGGTCAAAAGTGTAGCGGTTTTGAGCATCGTATGTTCGTCTATAATTACCGAGCCTACGATCAATATCAAAAGCCGGTAGTCAGTATTGCATTATTAATCGATGAAGATCCTTCTTGGAGACCTGATTGCTTCATGATGACAAGTCCCTTGTCAGAAAAAGAGAGCGTGCCATATTTGCAATTTCGATACCATGTCATTAAGCTCATTGACTACGCCTCCAGGAAACAAGAGCTTCATGAGCGTAAAGATTTTTTTGCAAAAGTTATTCTTGCTCAGCTTATTGTTATGGAGACTAGGAAAAATCTAGCAAAGCGTGTGCATGGTAAATTATCTTTAATAAGAGAACTACTAAAACTCGGCTTGACAATAAATCAGGCGCGAGGACTAATTAGGTTTATAGATTGGCTAATACAAATTCCCGAAGATTTTATGTTAACATATAATGAACAAATTAAAATAATTGCTCAAGAAGCAGCAGAAGAATGGAATGTTCCTTACGTTAGCATGTTTGACCAGCTTGCTCGCTTAGAAGGCCGACAAGAAGGCCGACAAGAAGGCAGGCAAGAGGGAATTCGTATGTTACTAGACAAGCAAATTCGACGTCGTTTTCCAAATACAGTAACGGCAAAGCATCTTCATCTTATCAATGATGCAGATACTAATACGCTTGCCCTCTGGGCGGAAAAACTTATCGAAGCAGCAACCATTGATGAAGTTTTTACAGCGTAGTCTATTAAACTTATTCGATAGTGTTCAATAGTTGGTCTCATTTCCATAGCATGAGACTTTGATGGCCTTACTCACCGAACAGAAAAAAATACTTCAGCCTGTAAATAAGGCTATTAGCGCTTATTCGGTCCGTTTTGTTCAACGCTATCAAAAGAAATTTTATTCAACTTTCGAACAAGCATTACTGAGTTTGCTTGCTCTTATTAGCTTTTTAAATCAGAGCATCACGCTACCCTGTCTACTGACTTCAGTCACCCAATCCTATGGCGATAGTAGTACAGGACCAGAAAGTAAAGTAACACGAGAGTACAACGCTTGCGGTCAGCTTGTAAATGAAACCACCTCACTGAATGGAACTAATATTGCCTCCTGGCAACAAGAATGGGACGGGGCAGGGAGAAGAGTTGGATTAAACTGGAAGTTGGAGAAGCAAGGTCCAGAATATCAGTTCGCATACAACGCAGCAGGCCTCATGACAAGCAGTGGCAATGAGAGCGGAACCTGTAGCTATGGCTATGCAGATAATGGCCTTTTGACTTCAAGGGAAACTCCTTTTGGAACGACACGCATTACTCGAGATGCTCGTGGTAATATTAGAGGTCAAACCCTTCCTAACGGAGCTCAAGAAAGCCTTATTAGAAGAAGAGATGGGCGGATTAGTAGCTATAGTATCGTAGATGACACAGAAGCATTAATTAGCGAAACACGGAACTATCAATACGACAGTGCTGGGAGAGTGATAGAAGAGCCATTTACACTTCGAAATTCATTAAATCCAAATGCATTAAATAATGGAACACATGAAGTAAAATATACTTTTGATGAATTAAATATTCGCACATCATCATGCATAAGTCCTACAGGAACAAGCTTGGGAGGATCTACAGGAGATGCCGTTAGAGAAAAAAATGGATTTGGTCAAGTAACACTAGATATTATTTATTCTAGTGATTGGTATTATTACCCATGGAACTACACCTACGATAACCTTGGAGCAGTAGCCTCACGAGGAATTGATGGAAATAGAACAGAGACTAATAGCTGGGATAGTTTTGGAAGACTTGTCAAAGTTATAGGAAATAGCGATGAGGGTAGTTATACCTGGAGAGCAATCTATGATGGACTTGGAAGACGCATACAAACAACTATTGAAGGAGCAACTAGAGGAACAACCACTTATTACTACGATCCTGAGGTAGAGTTCTTAGAACTGGGCCACGACAACAACGGTCGCACATGGAACCTCTACGGACCTGATCGCAGCGGTACTTACGGTGGTGCTCAAGGAATAGGAGGGCTCGAAGCAACTTACACGCTTGTGAGTGGAACATCTGCCGGAGTTGTAAACAACTACTTTGGAGACGCCCTTGGAACAATAACTGGGGGACATTTTACTGCTTATGACAGTCTTCTAGGTAGTTATGGAGCAATGCCTGGCTCTAGTATTAATCAAAATTTAACCCCACAATGGCGCGATCATTACCTTGATCCAACTGGCTTCTACTATATGGGAGCAAGGTACTACGAGCCCAATAGCGGAAGGTTTTTAAGTCCGGATCCGTTAGGTCATGATGCAAGTCTGTCGCTTTATGACTATTGCAACGGTGATCC
>JBIRBD010000012.1:0-24383 GCA_044326465.1 Chthoniobacterales bacterium | reverse complement strand
TCGTGAGCTGCCTCTTCGTAGCCGGTGGCCTCTTCCAATTTTTCAGGCGTTCCAAGAGCACGCGCTTCGATCGCTTTGGCTAAGCGATCGGAGGCAAAGGAGGCACCATGACCAGCATTCTCCCAACTCGTTGCATCCTCTGCTTTTCCTGCGGCACGCGCTTCGATGACTTTAAGAAAATATTCACTTCTTTTTTGGCTTTCTCTGGCTGCCTCTTCGTAGCCGGTGGCTTCTTCCAATTTTTCAGGCGTTCCAAAGCCCCTAGCTTCGATCGCTTGGACTAAGCGATCAAAGGCCCAGTAGGCACCATCAGCAACATTAACCCAACTCGTTGCATCCTCTGCTTTTCCTGTTGCTCTGGCCTCGATGGCTTTAAGACTATATTCACTCCTCTTTTGGCTTTCTCTCGCTGCTGCGTCCCAGCGCATGGCCTCTTGCAATTTTTCGGGTGTTCCAACGGCCCTTGCTTCGATCGCTTGGACTAAGCGATAGGAGGCCCAGTCTAAACCGTCACCTGCTCTGTAAAAGTCGTGACAATTTTCTAATTTTTCTAAAGTGAGAGCTTCTATAGCCTGAGCATAATATTGAGCAGCTTTTTCATTGGCTATTATAACCTCTCTCCATTTTTCTGCTTCTGGGAGGTGATCAGCGGTTATTGCCTCTTGTTCTCTCATAACTTGTATTAATCGCATCTGCTGGACCGCACTTCTCATGTTATTCAACGCATTTCTCCATGCATTTTTTGCTTCTTCGAGTTCGTAAGCCTCTCTCCCTAAGGCTGCTGCAGCTTGTTGAAATTCTGTAGAGACCAATAATCTTTGCTCGGCTATCCTTCTCCATGCTGCTCCTTCACTGATTTTTCCTATTTCTTCTGCTTTAATCGCTGCTGACAGCTCTTCAATAGCATATCTTTTGGCATTTTCAGCACGATACCAGCTCATACCTTGATCCGATTTATTCTTACTCCATGCCTGATCGGCATTTTCAGCATCGTGAGCTGCCTCGAGTTTTAATTGAGCTATTTGTGTTCGGATAGCATTCAGATCATCGGAGGGTTCGCTTTTTTGCTCCGTATGAGTCTCTACATTTTGTGCTCTCTTTGGATCTGCAGTAGTTGCTGTATCTTCTTTCGTTTCTTGAAACGTGAGAGCGATCGGATCAGTGTCGGTGAGATCATTGTCACCATGAGTCTTGAAATCATCGCTTGGTGAGGTTGGTTCTATCGGAGTAGTATTGCTGCTAAGGCGAATTTTATTAACTTGCTTTGTAGCATGTTGGGCTTTCTTGCCAGCATCATGAGATCTACTACGAGCAGTATCGGCATCAGCCATAAGTTGATTGATCTCTACTTCGTTATTTGCCTTTAACGATGTTTCTTCTTTAGCTTTAGCTGCTTTTTGCCAGAGTTTTTCTGCTTCTGACAATTTGGCTTTGCAGTCTAACCAAATATCTAATGTATCTAATTGTTCAGCTCGCTCATAGGCAGTATCGGCTTCTTTTTCGAATCTGATTGCATTGTTCCAATTACGCTCATGGCTAGGTGTGATTGAAATGGAAGATATTACAAATGAATTAGTAACATCGTCTTGATCGGTTATTTCTGGCTCGTTACTTAATGGCTCTGGAGGAAGTGGATCGTGGCCTTCATACGTAACTCTTGTTGTTGAGAGCTCTTGCCTTTTTCTCAGCTTATCAATCTTTTCTTGAACCTTCTTGAGATCTTTTTGAACACCCTTACAAATTGCTTCGACATTTCCTAAGGAAATCGTCTCTACGTATTCATCAACGGTATTAATTATTCTTACTATCAGTTTGATTGGTTTTCCAACAGAAGTACCTGCTACCTTAGCCTCACCAAGTTCTTCAGCAATTGCATTGGCTCCGCCAATAACTATTGTCCGCAACGAGATTTTTCCAGATTTCTTGTTCTTAAATGCTTCCTCATATTTTTCATAAAAGTGTTGCACTTGTTCTGCAAATTTTTGCTTTCCTGGTAAGTGATCCTCTAAAACATTGATATCTGATTTTTCACCCGGCTTAATGATCTCTTTAGTGACCCTATCTTCGATGGTGTGAATGTATCTGAAGATATCAGTGCTTGTTAAAGAGGGATAATAGTTTGCATCTTGTCCTGGCAGTAGTCGTGATACATGTTGCCATCCATATTTTCCTCTGAGCAGATCTTTAAAGGTTAACGTGGCCTCTCTATTTTGTTGTTGGGTCTCCGATCTCAATAGTTTTAAAAGATTAGCTTTTGTAGATGAAAGCATCTCGCTATCTCCTGCATCAATGACGATGCGACCGGCGATAGGATTTTCTAAAGCAGTTTCAATAAAATGTTCTAGTGTTAGATGTTCATACTTATGCCGTGGTTCCATCGATGCCGTCGTCGTCTTTGAAGCATCTGATAGTAAGGTGGCGCAACTATGGACTGTTTCGTCTAGGGAGGCAGCAGCATCTCTCTCCACTCTGCGCAAAATTTCCTTAAGCTTAGCGCTGGTCAAGTCAGGTCTTGATTTTATCAAACCTGTTTTAGGAACTAGCTCATCTACAATTTCTTGAACATTCACTCCAGGATATTCAGCTTTAAGATTGGCTATGAGAATCTTAGCGATGTGTAAATTCTCAGTCCTGTTCATAACGTTACTTACTGGCTGAATCGTGGCACTTTCAGCTTCTCCAGTAATAATGAGACGTTGTTCTGGTGGATGAGTGGTAGCAGCTGTTCTAAAGTCTTCCAGCGTAACAAACTCATGACCCAAGGCGACGAGAGCGAGGAGTCCGACTGCTGCACTTACATCGGAGATGTAAGAGTCGAAGTTAGAAGTTGAAGTGGGGAAAGAAGAAGAAACCAGCGTCAACAGTGTTGAGGGAACTTCGATCTCAAAGGAATCATTGTTACAGCTCACATCTTCGATGTGAGAGTCGAAGCTAGAAGTTGAAGTGGGAGAGGAAGAAACCTGCAATCTATAAGCACAACTTATTTGAAGTAGATGGCTAACATAGTGAATGGGGTAATTCTCTCGCCCTGCAATGACTTCATAGTGCCATCGCCCTGGCACGCCTACTCGGACGATGCAGGCTGCTTGCGGATCCGATGACATCTGCTCGTTGTAGAGATGGTGAGGATCTGCAACTGCGGTATCATTTAAAAAATCACAATAATCACTGGCTGTTACTTGTTGATGTTCTTGAGCTAAGAGATTATTCGGTGCAATTGATAAAAAAAGGCAAAGTGCCAGTATTGATTTTTTCATGGGAGTTAAGTGCCATGCTGGTTACTTAATGAAGTAAGTAACAGCAAGGGATTCAGGTTACAGGGCACCAGGCACCAGGTCATGCAAACGGGCGCACACATTGTTATGGCGTCGTAGACGTTGATGGCATTGGTGTCGGCTCAAGAGCTGGAGCTGACATTGAAGAGGGTGTCTCTGAGGAGGGTGTCTCTGAGGAGGGGGCTAACGGCGTTGTTGCTGCCCCAGTAGGAGTTGGCGCAGAGATGGTGGGCTTGTCCCATGGCGTTGCAGGACGAAGTTCCAAATGGCGAATATGGCCACCGGCATCAGCTGTCCAAACAGCCATTGCAATTGAAATCGCATTACCAATCAAAACGGCAGCGCAGAGCCAAGTCGCAGGGCGTGGAAATTTTATCAATGCTAATAGTGCTAGCACCGCCAGGATAGCGCTTGCATAAATAACCGGGGCTGTCTGATGAGCGTGCCCTCCATGAATATGCATCGCAATTTTTCCAGCCTCATCAAGCGGAGGTTGCATCGTACCATCCCTGAAAGCATGAGCTGCCTTGCTCCCGCTATCCATAATTGTTGGCACAGCAGCAGCGCAGAGAAGTGTGGCTAGCAGGCCTGCTGCCATCGTCATCCGTGATTGCGCAAGAATACCAATGACAATTGGCAAACAAGAGACTGCTATTCCAATGATAGGAATATGATTTAAGGCCAAGTGAAGATGAGCAGATGTGAGATGAAGATCGAACATAGATGTCCGATTACAACAGATAAATTAGCAGAGATGACAGGAAAAAAATCACCCTGTATATACCATTTGCGTTTGATTTTTGCTTCTCATTGCTAAAGTTGCGTTAATCGGCATATTTTTGATCCCTCTTTAATTTTTTCTATTTCTTTTTTCCCTATGAGTCTTTCTCCAAAATCCAAAACCAACGCTGATGTTGTTGAGTTATTAGAAAAAATTGCCCAGCTCTTGGAACTCAGTGGCGAAAATCCTTTTAAGGTTCGCGCGTATCTGCGTGCAGCACGAACGGTGGAACTTCTTTCTGAGCCGATTGCTAAGCTTGTGAGCGAAGAACGCCTTGGTGAGGTTGATGGGATTGGAAAAGCGATTGAAGAAAAAATCAGCGAATTTGTCATCACCGGAGGTCTTCCTTACTACGAAACATTGCGGAGTCAATTTCCTGCAACGCTTTTTGAGCTTTTCGAATTGCAAGGGCTCGGTGCAAAAAAAATTCATCAACTTTATAAAGAACTCGCCATTGTTTCTCTCTCTGATTTGCAGGCTGCGTGCACTTCTGGAAAAATCGCATCCTTACCTGGTTTTGGTGCAAAGTCAGTGAAGAATATTGAAAAAGCAATCGCCTTTCATCATCAACAGTCGGGACTTTTTCGCATCGATGAAGTCAATGAATTAGCTAACGAATTGCTCGAAGATTTACGCGCTCATCCCGACGTTGGACAATGCCAGAGCGCAGGAAGTTTTCGCCGCTGCAAAGAGTCCATCGGCGACCTTGATTTGCTCGTTAGCTCCAACAAACCGGAGCCTATTTCTGAATTTTTTGTGAAGCATCCGCTTGTTGAAGAAGTGCTCATGCATGGACCGACAAAATCGAGCGTGCGCCTCAAAGCCACTCAAGAAGGACATGCTGGCTTGCAATGCGACTTACGTGTCGTAAAGCCTGAAGAGTTTCCCTTTGCGCTCGTCTATTTTACGGGGAGCAAGGATCACAATATTGCCTTGCGAAGTCGTGCCCTCGAACAAGGGTGGTCGCTGAATGAATATCGTTTTACCCTACAAGAGCAGAAAAAAAACTCTTCGGTGAAATTTTCTTCTCCGCCAAAAATTCATGATGAAGCAGAACTTTATGCATCTCTAGGACTCGATTTTATCCCACCGGAATTGCGCGAAGATCGTGGAGAAATTCCTGCGGCTCTAGCAAAAAAACTCCCAGAGCTTCTGGAATGGCGGCACCTCAAAGGCACCTTTCATTGTCACACCAAAGCGAGCGATGGACAAAACACACTTCTTGAAATGGCAAACGCTGCACAAGATCTTGGGCTCGAATATCTCGGCATCGCCGATCATAGCAAAAGTTCTGTTCAGGCTCATGGGCTTGATGAAAAGAGGCTTGGTCAACAAGTGTTAGAAATTAAAAAACTCAATGAGACCTTCCATGGCTTTCGACTTTTTGCAGGAACAGAATGTGATATTTTAAAGGATGGCTCACTCGATTTTTCAGATGAAATCTTGTCATCAGTCGATTATGTCGTCGCCTCTGTCCATTCTTCCTTCACGCTTGACGAAGCAGAAATGACAAAGCGTATCATTCGTGCGATGGAAAATCCGTATGTTACGATGATCGGCCATTTAACCGGACGCATTCTATTTTCACGACCTGCATACGCTCTGAATGTGCCAGCCATTATTGAAGCGGCTGCAGAAACTGGCACGATGATAGAGCTTAATGCTAATCCAAAACGCCTGGATATGGACTGGCGCTGGTGGCCACTGGCGAAAGAAAAAGGAGTGCTTTGCGTCATCAATCCCGACGCTCACACAACAGCTGGCATTCAAAATTTAATCTATGGCGTCGGTGCTGCCCGCAAAGGCTGGCTGACAAAACAGGATGTGATCAATTGTTTGCGAACAGATGAGGTGAAAAAAGTTTTAGAGTTGAAGAGGTTGAAGTTTAAGGCATAGCGTTTTTTATCCTATTTTTTATGCTTTCCTTACAAGCATTGGGGATAGTCTGAAATTTATTTGAAATTTTATGCATCCTATCCCCGAATATTCCACCCTTGCTGTAGGCCAACTATTTTTTTGGTCTAACTATGATCCTAAAGTAAAATACGAATGTTCTTGTTCAGCGCTTGTCACATCAGCCGGTCTTATTTTCATCGATCCGTTGCCACTAGCTCAAGAAACGTTAACTCAATTATTAAGCAAGGCAGCCGTTCTACCGGCGGCGATTTTATTAACGAATGCTAATCATCAACGCGACAGTTTGCAGCTGGCTGAAAAATTATCGATTCCCATTTATGCGCCGATCGAAACAAAAAAAGAAATTGTCGCCACTTTTTATTTTGAACCTGATGAAAAAATCCTTGGTCTTCAATCCTTTGATTTATCTGGCTTTGGTCTTGGGGAGACAGCCTTTCTTGACGAAGAAAAAAATATATTAATCCTCGGTGATGCTGTCACGAACGCCGGCTCCGAAGGCTTGCTCATACTTCCAAAAAAATATTGCGAAAATTCACGTCTCGCCATGAAGTCGCTGCAAAAGCTGAAAAAAATAGCTCCGTTGATTCTCCTTACCGCGCATGGAATACCAGTAACGACAAGTGCTGCAAAAAAATTGCAGGCTCTTTTATGCTAAAACGGCTTCCGCTCGTTTAACGAGCCTAATTGATAACGTAAGCAATGAACAGGCGCGCTGCTTTTATTTTTCTTTGTAGCCATCTGATGGCGTAATTTCCACCATGGGCGAAGGAAACGCATGATTGCAGGTGCCCTCTGCAGCAGCTTTTCATAACCGCTCGAAAAATTCGATGAATACTCTTCTTTTGTGGGTTGCGTGATGACTGAAGTGAAAAAATCAAGCGTGCCAACTTTTTTTCCAGCGTTGAGAATGCGTAGCAACCATTCTGCGAAGGTAGCTTCATCATACGTTGCATCAAAAGTAAATCCTTCGGAGATAAGCGTTGTTCGAAAAAAAATCGTGCTGGGGAAAAATTTTGGCGAGCAGGTTGTTAAATATTCTGGAGAAAAAGAGGCCGTATGATGAGGTGTGATCTGATTGGTTTTAGGATCAACCACGAAGCAACCTGTTATGAGAACATCCATCTGAGGATGTATTTGAAATTCTTTTTCGACAGCAGCAAGAGCTCCTGGCAAGTATTGTTCCTCAGGTTTGAGAAATCCTAGAAGCCTCCCTTGAGCCCGTTGCAAGCCACGTTGAAGCAGATCGAAGAAAGAACTATTTTTTTCTTCTAAGATGCGCAAGCCATAATGAGCCCCCTTTTTTGAAAGATTAAGATCGCGAGCGAGTCTATTCCAAAGTCCAGAAAGACCACCTGTGTGTTGTACGATTTGTTCTAATGTGATGTTTTCTTGATCTACAACGGAGGCCACACAACAGAAAAGAGGATCAGTTGTATCAGCTAAACCATGATGCGTTGTGATGATAGAAAAAACTGGCCTGTTCGACTTGGGGATAAAATCAGCCTGTAGTGAAGAAATGAGTCTATTCATGAGATAAAAAATGAAATGGGTTGATCTCCGAGATTATTTTCTTGGATAAGATGTGAAAGCAAAACAAGAGAGGCAACAGCATCGGAAAGTGCCTCATGCCAGCGAAAGTCGGGAAGCAATGCTACGAGATTTTCGAATAATCCAAAATGAAAAATAAGATCAGCAAGTTTGTAGGAAGAAAGTCCAGGCATCATTGCACGGCTGAGCGAAAGTGTATCAATCCATGGCCCAAAGCCATGGAGTGGAAATGTGCGTAAAAATTTTTTCTCGGTGCCTCGCCCGTGCGCAACGAGATAACGACCTCGCAAGCGTTGTTGTAGTTGAGGCCAGAGTGATGAAAAGGAGGGAGCGTCACGGAGGTCATAGTTAGAAATTCCATGCAGCTGTTGTGCTGACCATGTGATCGGTCGTTTTGTTTGTAGGTAAGATCGATAAAAAGAAGCAGGCTCGACCTGCAGATCATTCATCCAAGCTATACCAATCTGAACAGGCACCGCTGTTTCTCCGCGTCGTTCTCCTGCTGATTCAAAATCAATCGCGGTAAGCGATGCGTTTTTTAATAAAGGGTGCATCATGAAATTCAGAATAAAACTCGAATATTATTTTCTGAATGATATACCATTCGCGTTTGATTTTTAGGTTTTGTTACTTGTCCTTTCTGTTTTCAGCTGCGTTCTCGGATCTTGCGTTATGCTTGCATAGCGCTTCGATCCTCGGTCTTGCTGACAACAAAAAATCCATCGTAAAAAACCTAAAACTCGCACGCGAATGGTATAAAAACCTTCCAAGATGGGAATTTGTTGCAAAACTGTCGACCATAAAAAACTCTTTACTCGTTACTCATTACCCTTTACTTACTGCTTGCCATGCCATCCTTTGATATTGTTTCGGAAATAGAGCGAATGGAAATTGAAAATGCCGTCAATCAGGCTCGCAAAGAGCTTATCACGCGTTTTGATTTTAAAGGAAGTAAAGTTGCTATTGAGCAACCAAAGCCTGAGACAATTTTGCTCACAGCCGAAGATAATAATAAATTAAAGGGGCTTCGTGAAATCATGATTGGAAAACTAGCAAAGAGAAACGTCGATTTACGAAACGTTGATCAAAAAACGCCCGACATCTCTCCACTCGGCCATGCGCGTCAAGAACTTATCATTACGCAAGGCCTCGAAGGTCCAAAAGCAAAAGAAATTATTACTGCCATCAAAGGTCAAAAATTTAAAGTCCAGTCATCACTCATGGATCGTCAAATTCGGGTATCTGGAGCTAAGCGCGATGATCTCCAGAGCGTTATCGGATTTTTGCGCGCAGGTGATTTTGGGGTGGCGTTAGATTTCAAGAATTTCCGCGATTAATAAAAAAGACTTGTCGCAATGCTGATTTACTGTTAGAAGCCTACGCTCGCATGGCAAAAGAAGAAGCAATTACTACGGACGGGGTGATCATTGAAGTTCTCCCAGGCACGATGTTTCGTGTTCAACTATCTAATGGACACTTAGTGTTAGCCCATATTTCAGGGAAAATGCGCAAGCATTTCATTCGTATCGTTCCTGGCGATCGAGTGACTGTAGAAATGTCTCCTTACGATTTAACAAAAGCCCGCATTGTTTTCCGTGTGGCTTAGGACGGATAGGCTAGCTCATCTGAGCTAACTTTATTTCTTAATTAGAATTTATATTCTAATAATAGTATTATCATTCTTGAACTTAATAAAAAACCTCTTTATTAACTTATAGTACTATCGTACTACTATATAAATACATACTTACTACATAAATAAATATACCCATTATGAATATCCCCGACTCAGCAACTCTTCGTAATGCAATTACCTTAACTACAAAAATAGAGAGCCTCCAGATGCAGCTTCGTCAGCTATTAAGAATAGATTCTTTCCAAAACAACGCTGAAATTAATTCCCCTAATACAGGTTCAGCGCCAGAGCCCCGTCGCCGCGGCCGTCCTTCTAAAAACGCTCCTTCTCTTAATACAATTAAAAGAGCAACTGAAAAGGCTGCTTCTTTTTCTAAAACCGCTGGTTCTCGCCAATCCTCACTCAAAGGGAAACCTCGCGCTACGTCCCCCTCTGGTCCATTAGGAGCGGCTGTTCTTAAGGTATTAGAAGAACATGCTAGACCTATGAAAGTGGGCGAAATTTTTGAAGCATTAGCTAAAAAAAATTATCTATGGACGGCAAAAAAACCACTGCAAACCCTCTACATTCGTATACCGAAACTACAAGGTATTATTCGTGTCGATAGTGGCAAATATGCTCTTTCAGGCATCCCTGTTATTCCAGCAAAACGAGGCAGAAAAGCAAAAAACAGTCTTCCTCCACCAGATCAAGCTCCTTCTACGACTCAGGCTGTGTAACTAGAGTCTATCCAAAAAAAATTACTTTTTTGGGCAGACGTAGTTTTACAGGTTACAGAAAAATGGGCTCAGGCTACGAAAAAAGAAAGCTTTTCAAAAACAAGAGCTTTTGTGGTTTTTTCGTTTTTTGTAGCCTTACCCCATTTTTAACCCTGACGCCATTGACAGTTTACCTATTCAAGAAGCATCTTCTTCTTTAGCTACTAAAAAACAGGAATGCTTCTGTGAGGATAATAAAACCTAAAACCGTGAATGAAGCTTTCAGTGATTAATAACGAACAAGCAGGAACTCAGAACCCTAAACTCATCTGCCAATTATCAACTGCGAGCTGTACCACTAGCCCTTCCAACCTTGCGGAGATGTTTTTGGAAGCAGGTCGGCACTGGGGACTTCATCCAGCTTTTGCAACACGCACTAGTGGTGGAAAATTTCACCCTATCAGTTACGCTTCTTGGTGCGAGCGATCACTTGCATTAGCAACGGCTCTTATTGAAATAGGCATTGAGGCACGTGACCATGTTGGATTGTTTAGTGATAATTGCCTCTCCTGGATCGTTGCTGATGCAGCTATTCAATTTTGCGGAGCCGCTGATGTTCCCAGAGGTAGCGACATTACGACTGCTGAGATAGCCTATATCCTCAGCCATGCTGATGTTAAAATTCTTTTTTTAGAAAACGCTGCTCTGCTTGAAAAATTGCGCTCTAAGAGCAATCAATTGCCACAGCTCTCGCATGTAATCATGATGGAATCAGACCCAAAGCAAGAAGCTGTTAGCTTGGGTGACCATTTTCATGTTCTCTCATTAGAAACACTTGAACGTCATGGTCAGGAATTAAGAGCTTCTGGCAATCGGCGTGTTGAAGAGCGTGTAAAAAAGATTCAGCCTGATGATCTTTTTACGCTGATTTATACATCAGGAACAACAGGCATTCCCAAAGGCGTACAGCTGACGCATGCTGCGATCTGCTCACAAATCAAAAATCTGCCATTAGACTTTTCCGAAAAAGAAAGAGCCCTTTCGATTTTGCCCATCTGGCATAGCTATGAGCGGGTTTTTGAAATGGTCATCATTAATCGCGGTGGCTGTACCTATTATACATCACCACGTCACCTCAGTCATGATTTTCAAAAGGTAAAACCGACTGTTATGGCTTCTGCTCCGCGCCTCTGGGAAGCACTCTATGAGAAAATAATAGCCACTATTACAAAACAAAGTTTTTTTAAAAAAAATCTTTTCTACGCAGCCCTCACCTCTGCCCATCACGTACGTACAGCCAAAGAGTTTTTTCAAGGTCAGGTCTTGAATGTTAGAAGACGTAATTTAATCCAGTTCATTTTATTAGCAATGGGGCATGCTTTGAAATGGTTCGTCGCAATAATGCCTTTTTTATTACTAAATCGCCTCCTCTTAAAAAAAATTCAGACCCTCGTGGGAGGTTCGCTCAAAGCAACTATTTCAGGAGGGGGAGCACTTCCTCCCTATATCGATAAATTTTTTAATGATTGTGGAATCCCTGTGTTAGAAGGTTATGGACTGACCGAAACAACAGCTGTACTCACCGTTCGCAACCCAAAGCATCTGGTGCTTGACACGGTCGGACCACCATTACCAGGAACAGAAATTTGCATTGTTGATTTAACAACAGGGAAAACTCTCTATCCTGATGCAGCACGATCTGATCTAGGTTGCGGGCTATCAGGAGAAATCTGCGCACGCGGACCCCAAATCATGAAAGGGTATTACAAAGATGCTGAAGGGACCGAAAGAGTTCTTTGTAAGGGATGGTTGAGAACGGGAGATATTGGGCTAATGACCTTAAATGGCTCTCTCAAAATTATTGGACGCTGTAAAGAAACGATTGTTTTATTAAATGGTGAAAATGTAGAACCTTTGCCCATCGAATCACGTCTTTTGCAATCGCCACTGATTGCGCAATGCATCGTTATTGGCCAAGATCAAAAACACCTTGGTGCGCTGATTGTTCCATCATTAGCCGGCTTGGCAGAGCGTGGTATTATTGCACTCTCTCTTGCAGAAATTTTACACGACTCTAAAAAAATCACACCTCTCTTGCATGATGAAATTCGCCGCCTTGTAAGCAGCGAGCATGGATTCAAACCATTTGAAAAAATCAGCTGCTGGCGATTGCTTGAAAAACCCTTCGAAGTTGGCGACGAGCTTACCCCAACGTATAAATTAAAACGCCATGTGATTACGGAAAAATATGCACCCTTGCTACGCGAGCTATTTAAAAGTAATAAAGAGCAATAACTATGAAAATTTATATCGACGGCAAATTTTTCTCTGAGGAGGAAGCCAAGATTTCGGTTTTTGATCATGGCCTGCTCTACGGCGATGGAATTTTCGAAGGGCTTCGTTTTTATAACGGTGCTCTCTTCTGTTTAGAGGAGCATATCGATCGACTCTATCAATCAGCTCAAGCAATTTTACTAAAAATCCCACTCACCCATACCCAGCTCCAACAAGCAGTTATAGAAACTGTTCATCGTAATGATTTAAGTGATGGTTACGTTAGACTTATTGTCACCCGTGGCAAAGGTTCGCTCGGGCTCAATCCGGAAAGTTGCCCTCAAGCATCGATCATTATCATCGTTGCCAAAATTAAACTTTACCCTCAAGAATCGTATGAAAAAGGGCTCCATGTCATTACTTGCTCCACCCGTCGTGTTACGCATGGAGCATTTAGCCCAATGGTGAAATCATTAAACTATCTCAATAATGTGATGGCAAAGATTGAAGCAGCGCAGGCTGGTGCAGGTGAAGGATTGATGCTTAATGAGCAAGGATTAGTGGCTGAATGCACGGGCGATAATATTTTTGTTGTCAAACATGGAGAAGTTTTTACACCGCCAACTTCTTCGGGTGCCCTCGCAGGCATCACCCGCGCAGTCGTAATAAAAATGGCCCGCGCCTTTGATCTCATCGTGCATGAAAAAGAAATGACACGCTATGACATTTATACAGGTGATGAATGTTTTTTAACCGGAACCGCAGCAGAAATTATTCCCGTTGCTAGCTTGGACCAGCGCGTAATTGGTGATGGCAATCCAGGAAAAATCACACAGCAATTAATGTCAGAATTTCAAAAAGTTATTAGGAAAAAGTTGAAGGGTTGAGTCGCGACTAATGTCGCTGTTGAGAGGTTGGAAGAATCGCTATCGCGATCAATTAAATTTATTCACAAGATTCCTGTTTTAAAAATTTAGCCGTTATCAAAATAAAGACTTTTAGCTTACCAAAAAACATTCGCTTTAAATTTCTTTAACTCCCTCAACTCCTCAACTTCTCAACTTCTCAATTGCTCTTCTTCTCATGCTCTGCAATCTCTGTAATATAAATGAGGCCAGCGTTTTTCTAACACAGATTGTTAATGGAAAAATGAAAAAGGTAAATTTTTGTGAGCCATGTTCAAAAAAAAAGACTCTGAGTGACTCTGTTGGTTTCTCCTTTCCTGATTTACTCTTGGGCCTGACAACCTCACAGGAAGTTGAAGAAGAGTTTGAAACGATATCACTAGTTACCTGCCCTACTTGTGGTTTTTCACAAGTTGATTTTAAAAAAACGGGCCGTCTCGGGTGTCATCTCTGTTACGCTGTCTTTGAGAAACATCTTTCTATCATGCTTCGTAATATGCATGGAAGCGTTGTTCATACAGGGAAAGTCCCCTCTTTATTTGCAGCGCTACGTGATAAAAAAGCTCTATTACAAACCCTCCAAAACACTCTAGCCGCGGCTATTAAAGAAGAGCAGTACGAAAAAGCAGCTTCGCTGCGAGACGAAATTAATGAATTTAACAAGCATTTCTATCCTATAGCAGAAGCTAATACTACAAGCATGGTTCAGAAATTGCTTCCTTTTAAGAACTGATGCCAAAGCATACCCTTTCACCTGAATGACTTGGTTCCACTGTAGGTCA
The DNA here is from genome assembly GCA_044326465.1 of Chthoniobacterales bacterium. Classification (GTDB taxonomy): domain Bacteria; phylum Verrucomicrobiota; class Verrucomicrobiia; order Chthoniobacterales; family UBA6821; genus CAIWMF01. Next base: position 10,567 of record JBIRBD010000012.1, on the reverse strand, counting down.
TTCTCCTTTTGTAGAACTAAAGATTCTGCAAAAGGTGGAATTTTCATGCATTCCGGCGTGCTGAACGGGTACGCCAAAGCGATAACCCCATAGCATTTGCTTCATCCCTGATGCATCTCATTTCACTCTTCCGCCGTCGCCTGCGAAAGGTTTTAGAATCTAGAAAATATCGTTGTTGGGTAAAAAAATATGGCCTCCTCACTGAGGCAGAGCGCACCTTAGTACAAAAAAAAATAGACACCCTAGATCTGTTTTCACTTCCAAAAATTTCGGTAGTGATGCCTGTTTGCAACCCGCCGTTACGTTTCCTTGAAGAAGCCGTCGCTTCTGTAACATCGCAAATTTATCCTCACTGGGAACTTTGCATTGTTGATGACGGGTCGACTGATAAGGCTATTATAATGTGGCTTCGTGCATTAGAAAAAAAAGGGCTGCGCATAAAAATAAATTTTTTAAAAAAGAGAAGCGGTATTGCTGCTGCCACGAACGCCGCATTAAGAATGGCTTCGGGAGAATTCATCGCTTTTCTCGATCACGACGATTGTTTTTCACTCGATGCTCTGGCCGAAGTTGCACTTGCCATTGCAGCGATTCCTAATGTTGCTTACCTTTACTCTGATGAAGATAAGATCGATGCTCGCGGAGAACGATGCGATCCTTTCTTCAAGCCTGATTGGAATCCTGATTTACTCACTAGTCTCAATTATTGCTCCCACCTGAGCATCATTCGCAAAGTAATTATTGATGAGGTCGGTGGCCTCAACAGTGATTTAGAAGGTGCACAAGATTGGGATTTGATTTTACGAGTAACGGAAAGAGTCGAGTCAAACCAAATCATCCATTTACCGAAGGTGCTTTATCATTGGCGTATTTCACAAAACTCCACCGCTCGATCGATCAGAGCAAAGCCTTATGTAACGATAGCGAGTAAGAAAGTCTTGGAGCAAGCATTAGAACGGAGAGGATGTGCCGCTATTGGGATTGATTTAGTGATGGCAGGAGGCCATTGGAAAGTCTGCCATGCTTTGCCTGATGTACTGCCCTTTGTTTCCATCATTATTTTGACGCATAGCAGCATCGATTTACTAAAAATTTGCATCGAGAGCCTTTGCTCACAGACAAAATATAAGCATTACGAAATTCTCATCATGGATAGTAATTCCCATGATGAAAAAACGTTGCGCTATTATAGCCAGATAAAAAAAGAGAAAAACATCCGCATTATTCCCTCTCCTGATGCCTCTAATTATTCTGCTATGAACAATCACGCGGTTGCCCACGCGCGCGGAGAAATTCTTCTCTTACTCAATAATACCATGGAGGTTATCCAGCCTGGGTGGCTCGCAGAGCTTGTTGCACAGGCAGTACGCCCTGAAGTTGGCGCTGTTGGTGCGTTGCTTTACTCCTCTAACGGGAGAGTACAATATGCCGGTACCATTTTAGGAATGGGAGACCTTGCTGGAGATGTTGGTAAATTTTTTCGCAAGCAACATTATGTGGGAGGAAACCGCATGAGCGTTGTCCAAAATTTTTCAGCGTTGACGGGAGCATGCCTCGCTGTACGAAAAAAAGTTTATGAAGAAGTCGGAGGGTTTGATCAAATTGACCTACCCGTTGCTTTTAGTGATATTGATTTTTGTTTGAAATTACAACAAGCAGGCTATCGCAATGTTTGGACACCTTTTGCTGAATTAATCCATCACTCATTAGCAAGTGCTGCCCCTGAGAAAAAAAAGCGGTTTAAAAAAGAGGCCGCACTCCTACGCCTGCGATGGGGCGAGCTCATTAAGGATGATCCAGCGTATAATCCCAACCTAACTCTTGAACGGGAAGATTGGAGCCTTGCCTGGCCACCGAGAAAGAGAGAAAATTGGGGGCAAAGGAATACTTGTTTTTAAAAATAAGCACTTCTCGGAAAGCTCTAGTTACAATTTTTTTAGGGGAAAAAATTCTTTTTCTCTTCTTTGTGTAATTCTTATGCTCTTTGTGGTTACTATTTCTCTATGTCAAAAGCCCCAAGCAACATCGTCTACTTTGATCTTGAAACACAACTCACCGCTAATGATGTGGGTGGATGGGATCGTAAAGCTGATATGAAAGTCTCCTTGGGTGTAATTTATAGCACGGCAAAAAATGAATACGAAATTTTTAGTGAGCAGCGTGTCCCTGAGCTCATCGATACATTAACAAAAGCTGATCTCGTAGTTGGGTACAATGTACGGCGTTTTGATTATGAAGTGTTAATGGGATATACGATTCTTGATTTGCCACATCACTTACCAACGCTCGACTTATTGGAGGTCGTCGAAAAATCAGCAGGGCATCGTCTCTCTCTCGATGCTGTAGCCACAGCAACACTTGGTATTGGTAAGACGGGTGATGGCCTCGATGCCATCCGTTGGTGGCGTGAAGGAAAGATGATGGAGATTGCTGAATATTGTTGTTTCGACGTGAAAGTGACAAAAATGGTACACGAATATGCAATGGCTCATGGAGAATTGCATTTTATGGATCGCTTTTCTCGTAAACAGACGTTAAACCTAAAAACGATGATGGGAGTTACCCAACACCAAATAACTTCCGATCGATAATTAATTGCGATACCTCTCTGGGAACAAGGTTCTTCCAGGTTTCATCACCTTTGCGAATTTTTTTGATAACATCCAGAGATTGAATATTGAGATATTTTCGCTCACAACTATCAAGGGAGACAATAAAATGATTTTCTAAAAGATAATCGTAGAGTTTTTTTAAGTGCCCAGGGATTGGAAATGAGGTTGCACTTAATAATTCTCCTTCGGGCGTGAGCGTTGGATAGACATAAAGTTGGACTCCTTTTTTGAAGAGACGTCCGAGCCCTTCTAAAATACCACCTTCCAACCCAAGGTAATATTTTTCATCAAAAATTTCATAAAGACTCGGAACGCCGAGTGGCAATCCAATGCTCTTGGTCGTATAACGTGTGAGGTATTGAATGAGACGGTAATATTCACCGTAATTAGAAATTAAGACCGTACGTCCTAACGCGCTGAGCATATCGATTCGGTCCATAAAATCTTGATGATCGAGTGCTCCTTCACGCAAAAGATTCGACATGGTAATCTCCATGAGAATTTCTGGTTGCTTACCTTGGAGCTGTTCCTTTTTTAAAAAAAGCCCTAATGCACAATCAAGCATATCATTGGCGAGGAGCGTAACCGGCCTGAAACTACCACGTTCTATGAGGAGTGGTTTGTTATGAAATTTATCAGCTGCCTGCACGACATCTCCATCGGTATTAAAAAGGACGGCGTTAGCAAGGCCTTGAGTGACAAGCTCGAGGCACATGATACGGTTGTCAAGCATCTTGAATTCAGGTCCTGAAAAACGAATCATGTCGATTTCAACTTGCTGAGCATAGAGATCATCGACAAGTGATGCGATAAAAGCGCGTGGGTCTTTACGAAGAAAAAAAGCACCATATATCAAATTCACACCGACCATTCCGAGCGCTTCTTGTTGCTCGATGTTCTCATCATCGAGCAAACGAATATGAAGAATAATTTCGTTCGGCTCTGCAAGCGGGGTTGCTTGAAAACGGATCCCCATCCAACCATGGGATTCATTTTTTTTCCGATAGGAACGAGCTGCTACCGTGTTAGCAAAAGCAAAAAAAGTAGTCGTTGCACCAGACTTTGCACTGAGACGTTCCAGAAGAAGTTGGTACTCATGATCCAACATCGTATCAAGACGTTCGCGACTGACATAACGGCTGCAAGGGCCATAAATGGCATCGGAGAAGGTCATGTCATAGGCAGAGATTGTTTTTGCAACGGTACCAGAGGCGCCTCCTACATGAAAAAAACGACGGGCGACTTCTTGCCCTGCTCCAATCTCTGCAAACGTGCCGTAGATGGAACGATCCATATTGAGCTGAAAAGCTTTTTTATTCGCTTTGAGTTCTAGTTGATTGGGCATGGGAAGCAGGGATTCAGGTAAGAGGGGTTCAGGTGACAGGCTTTTTAATCGGTGAGCAAAGCATAAATTTTTTCAAGGCAAGTAATAGTGACGGTAGAAAATATTTTTTCAATTTTACTTTTAACGAATTTCTTTCTGTAACCTGCTAGCGATAGCGACCTGTCACCTGAGAGCCTATCACCTAGGAGGCCTTTAACGCCGCGATCAGCTTCTGATGCAAACCATCAAAGGAACCATTGCTAAAAACAACAATGACATCGCCTGAACGCACCAGTGATTGAAGACGTACAACGATACCCTCGGTTGTTGGTTCATAGAATGATTTTTTTCCTAAGGTTGTGATATCGAAAGAAAGACGCTCTGGGTCAAGGCGACTAGCAGGATCAAGTTCCGCTGCGCGCCCCACAGCCCCTATAATGACTCCATCAGCCGCAGCAAAAGAAGGTGGTAAAATTTTTTGAAAAATCGCACGACGTGTCGTATTGCTGCGTGGTTCAAAAACAGCCCATAAGCGCTCTCCATTTACCTTATCGTTGGTACCCTCTGAATTGCTTAATTGGCTTATATACTGTGCACGAAGACCTTCTAAGGTTTGACGCATAGCGGTGGGATGATGACCAAAATCATCAATAATGGTAATACCACTGACGACACCAAGAACTTCTTGGCGACGCTTGACGCCACTAAATTCAAGCAGTGCTCTTTTAATCTCTGTTAGTGGAATGCCATAAAAATGAGCTGCAGAGACAGCCATCGCCGCATTGCGTAAATTATGTTCGCCAATCATTGGCAACTCGAATGCTGTTCCTAAGAGCTCAAAGCCAGAGCGTCCTTCTTTTTGCCATGGCGAAAAAATGCGGTTACCAACATTCTCAGAAAATCCAACTTCAACAATTGGCGCGCGTGCGTGGACTGCAATATCGCGGCAATTTTCATCATCACCATTGAGTAAGATCATTCCTTCTGAAGGAACAAGTTGAAGCAAACGACGGAAACTAAGTTTTATTTCGTTCAGGTTGGAAAAAATATCAGCGTGATCAAATTCAATATTATTTACGATCGCAAGTTCCGGAAGGTAATGCAGAAATTTTGAACGCTTATCAAAAAAAGCGGTATCATATTCATCACCTTCAATAATAAAATGTCGCGATGTTTTTTCATCCCGAAAACAAGCCCCTTGAGTGAGATTGTTAGGGAGGCCTCCAATGAGATAGGATGGGTTTTTGCCGGCATATTCAAAAATCCACGCGAGCATCGCGGTCGTTGTTGTTTTTCCATGAGTTCCTGTGACAACAAGATTATGGCGACCTTGCAAAAAAGTATTGTGCAACAGCTCTGGAAGCGAAACATATTGCAATTTACGATTGAGTACTGCCTCTAATTCAACATTGCCACGTGAGATCGCATTTCCAACAACGATAAGAGCTTTTTCAGGAAGATTTTCTGCGCAATAGCCGAGTTTTAAAGAAATACCACGCGCGACTAAAAAATCAGAGAGTGGCGGATATGGTTTTTCATCGGAGCCGGTGACATGCCAGCCTTGCTCTTTCATTGCCGTGGCAACAGCTCCCATGGCTGTACCACAGATTCCGATAAAATGAATGTTTTTTTTTGAAGTGTTCAAAAAAGTTTAGAAGTTTAGGAGTTTATGAATAGTGAAATCTACATTGCATAATAATGAGCATCTCTTTTTCGCAACGATAAACCAGTCGGTGTTCTTGTGTAATACGACGAGACGACCATCCTTTAAGATTAGCTTTGAGAGGCTCAGGTTTGCCAATGCCGGAAAAAGGAGTACGCATTGCGTCGCGAATTAGTTCATTAACTCTCATGAGAATTTTTCGATTATTAGTCTGCCAAAAAAGATAATCAGTCCATCCTCCGGGCAACCATGTTAATTGCATAACGCCGCAGCCTTCCATTTTTTATTGCTATAATCAGTTAACCCTTGACGCACTCTCTCAGCATTAGCAGGCGTAGAAAGAAGATGAAGCGTTTCTTCCATAGCCTGGTATTCATCCATTGCTAACAATACAACAACACCTGTTCCATTTCGTGTAATGGTGATTGGTTCGCGATCTTTTACAGCCTCATCGATGAGACGCGTCAACTGGTTCCTCGCATCGGTGTACGTAATAGTATTCATGTCAAAAACAAAACAGGTGGACAGTATTCTGTCAATGTCTTGTTTTTAAACAAAAAAGTTTATAGAAAAAAACTCCTTTACTTCAACTTAAACTCTACACTTCAACTAAGATGTTTATTAAAATGCTTCGCTTTTTAATAAACATCTTTCCGATACCGCTTCTCTTTTTTTAAGGCGTTGACATAAGCAGCGGCTTCTTCAGGTGATTTATTACCTGCGGTTTCCACGACACTAATGAGAGCTTGTTCCACATCCTTAGCCATACGCGAAGCATCACCGCAGACATAAAAATAAGCCCCCTCTTCGAGCCATGAAAAAATTTCCTTCGCATTTTCAAGCATCCGATGTTGAACATAGATTTTATCAGCTTGGTCGCGTGAAAAGGCTGTGTCCAAACGATGAAGAGTCCCTTCTTGATGGAGCACTTGCAATTCTTCTTGGTAAAGAAAATCGGTAGCGGAACGTTGGTCACCGAAAAAGAGCCAATGTTTTCCAGAAGCCCCTGTCGCCTTACGGTCGTGTAAGAAAGCACGAAATGGAGCAATACCCGTGCCTGGTCCCACCATGATAATGGGACTTTCTTGATTTTCAGGAAGACGAAAATGTTTTGCGGAATGGACAAAAACAGAGACTGGGACTTCTTCCGTGACGCGATCTGCTAAAAAGGTAGAACAGACACCAGCCCGCTTACGGCCATGAGTTTCATACTCCACCGTTGCAACCGTGAGATGAATCTCGTGTGGATGAACGCGTGGCGATGAGGCAATCGAATAAAGACGGGGCTGCAATTTACGCAGAAGTTTTACAAATTCCTCTGGCGTAAAGCTCACCTCAGGATGCTCGAGCAGAGGATCAATAACTTCACGCCCCCAGAGGTATTTCTCGAGATGCTCTTTTCCATCAGGTGTCACAAATGTCGCAAAATGGGCTGCGGTCGGGGCTTTTTCGGCAAGTGCTATTAATAATTGTTTTGATGGCTCCGTAATCACATAGTGCCGTAGCAGAGCTTCATGAAGCTCAATAGGTTGACCACTTGGATCCTCAACCATTTCTTTTCCATGAAAGTTGAGACGGTTAAGAATCTCATAAACGAGTTCAGGGTGGTTAACTGGGAAAATTCCCAGCGAGTCACCAACTTCATAAACAAGCCCTGAGTTTTTGATACAGACCTCATAATGGCGCGTATCTTTTGCTGAAGCTGATCCGGTAAGCTTTCTATTAGTGCGTAACTTCGCCGGGAAAGGATTTTTGCGAGAATAAGGTGATACTGGTTCGGACATAGAAAAGAAGACTGCAATAAAGACTAAGAAATCATAGCAACCAAATAAAATAAAAACTTTCTTCAAAATTTAGTGTTTCCCGAACATAGTCTGTTAATGAATCGGTTCAAAACACTTTTAATTTTTGGTGCTCCTGGTAGCGGTAAAGGAACACAGGGACGAACGCTCGGCTCTATTCCTGGTTTTTATCATTGTGCGTGCGGTGATGTTTTTCGCGGCCTTGATATGCAGAGCAAGCTAGGACGTGAATTTTTAAAATATTCGAGCAAAGGAGAACTCGTGCCTAATGAAATGACCGTGCAGCTTTGGATGCAATGGATCAACGGTGTCATAGAATCGGGTTTATTCAAACCAAGTCGCGACTTTCTAGTGCTCGATGGAATTCCACGGAATCTTGCTCAAGCACAACTCATGGAAAAATTGATCGATGTAAAACATATTTTTCACCTCTCTTGCCCTGATCGTGACAAGCTCATCATACGAATGAAAAAACGTGCCCTTAAAGATAATCGTCTCGATGATGCAAATGAAGAAATTATTAGAAGCCGCTTAGCCACGTATGAAAGTGAATCGAAACCAATGTTGCAATACTACGGTGCGTCACGAAGGCAAGATATTGATGCTTCGCTGCCACCTATAGAAGTATTGTATAAAATTTTGGGTGGCATTTTAAAAAATTAGGTGCTCGTTCAGCACTCTAGAGCAGCAGAAATTTTTGACCTTTTACAGAATCTTTAGAAAAGGACAGACTCTCACCCCCTCAACTTTCTTTAAATGCGTATTCTTTTTGCAGGCACCACTGATATTGGAGGAAAGGTTCTTTGCTCTCTTGCAGAAGAGCATGAATTGGTAGGAGTTATCACGCAGCCTGATCGCCGAGCAGGAAGAAAACAAGAGCTTCAGGCGCCTGCTATTAAAAAAATTGCGCAAGAGTTTTTCCCAAAAGTACCGTTGCTACAGCCAGAAAAATTACGCGAACCTGACGTCATCGCCTGGCTACAAGCGTTGACTCCTGATGTAATGGTAACGATGGCTTACGGAAAAATTTTGCCACCAGAAATTCTTACGTTACCAAAAATCGCTTGCCTCAATATTCATGTCTCTTTGTTACCCCGTCATCGCGGGGCATCACCCATTCAAGCCTCTATTTTATCTGGCGATAACGAAACTGGTGTGACGATCATGCATATGGCAGAGGGACTCGATACCGGAGATATTTTGTTACAAAAAAAAATAGCGCTCACAAAAAAAGAGACCACTGGAACACTAACCGAGCAGCTCGCTTTACTTGCTCCCGAGGCCTTGCGCGAGGCCTTGTTTCTTTTAAAAAATGGTCTTTCTCAACGTATTGCGCAGCAAGAAAATCTTGCAACAATCACCCATTGCATTCTTCGGCCTGATGCTTTTTTAGATTGGTCACAGTCGGCAGTGATACTCGAGAGGCTTGTGCGTGCAATGAATCCAAAACCAGGCGCTCATAGTTTTTTACAGCTTGATTCTGGAGAAAAAATACCGCTCAAAATTTTTTCAGCTTCTATCGTTGAAGAGGAAAAAATTTTAGAAAATCATCTTAACCCTGAAGCTTTGCAAAAATTCATTGCTTCCAACGGCGAACATCAGGTTGGCTCGTTTTTTTATTCAAAAAAACATGGCCTCATCGTACGCTGCCATGAAGGCTTTCTTCTACTTGAAGAAGTGCAACCTGAAGGCGGCTCTCGGATGAGTGCTGGAGCATTCGTCAGGGGGTACTGCACAAGAAAAACTTTCTAACAGGATGGCTCCTTTCCGTACTTGGGTTGAAATTAATCGATCTGCTTTACGTCACAATGTAGGCGAAGCAAAACGTCTCGCTTCAAAAGCAGGCATTATTGCTGTGCTCAAAGCCAATGCCTATGGTCATGGTCTTGAAGAAATTGCTACTACCTTAGCCGATGATGTTGCTTACTTTGCTGTGGCTTCACTAGAAGAAGCGTTACGATTACGCTCCGTTTCGGGAAAAATTCCTATCATGCTATTAAGCGCAGCGCTTCCCTCTGAGTATACAGAAATTGCACGGCATGGTTTTATTCCAACAATCTCGTCGTATGAAGAGGCGCTGCTTTTTAGCAAAGCTGCAGTGAACAGGGAAAATCTTTTCATTCATTTTAAAGTCGATACAGGCATGGGACGGCTAGGAGTCTGGTATCCAGAGGCAGAGAAAATTCTCACAAAAATAAAAAATTTACCGCTCACGGTTCAAAGTATTTCGACCCATCTTCCTTCAGCTGACAGCGAAGTAAAATTTACCCGCGCCCAATTAGCGCTATTTAAAAACTTACTCCATACCTTGCGAAGACTCGCCCCAACAGCCTCCGTACATGCTCTCAACTCAGCAGGAGTATTACGGTTTTCATCGCAACAGTATGATCTCGTTCGTGTGGGACTCATGCTTTATGGAATTTCTCCTCTACCCTCATTCCAAAAAATGTTGCAACCAGTAATGACATGGAAAGCTACTGTTTCACGTGTCACAAAAATCACCAAAGGGAGCAGTATCAGCTATGGTCGCACCTACAAAGCTCCACACGATCTTACGGTCGCCATCTTGCCTGTTGGTTATGCTGATGGTTATCCACGCCAACTCTCAGGCCATGGCGCAGAGGTTCTTATTAATGGCAATTACTGCCCTGTCCTTGGCATCGTGACGATGGATCAAATTGTCGTTGATGTATCGCGCGCTGGCCGCGTGAGGTCGGGGAGCGTGGCCACTCTTTTAGGAAAACAAAAAAAAGAAGAAATTACCGCGACGAGTCTGGCAAAAAAAGCAGGTACTATTTCATGGCATCTTTTCACCGGTATTACCGAACGCGTGCATTATGTTTATTGTGATTAGTCAATAGGGTCTACAAAAAACAGAAAAACTCTTACTTGTTAGAAAACCTTATACTCGTTCAGTAAATGCCTTTAAATTAATAAATTAAGTGACGGAAAGGGGGCCTGGCAACCTCGTCAACTTAAGGATTAAGTTGACGACAAGGGATTCAGGTGACAGAGGTACAGGCGTCCTAAAAACGGCAATGGCTCGTTATAAATTAGCGCAATATGCTCAGCCTCAAAATGATTTTTCAACCGGCTTACGTACCTTCCAGGTATGCTTCGCCGTTTTAAAAATCATTTTTAGACCAAGCCCTTACGCTAATTTATT
>JBIRBD010000110.1:0-6675 GCA_044326465.1 Chthoniobacterales bacterium | reverse complement strand
CGTCGACCCGTCCGGCCGTTTTGGTGATTTCGAATTCACCGTCCTCCAGCGTCACGACGCCGCTGCTATCGTATCCACGATATTCCAGGCGACGCAGCCCTTCCAAAAGAATCGGCACAGCATCAGCTGACCCAACGTATCCTACAATTCCACACATGATAAAAAATTTAGAAGTTTAATGCAGCTCTAGCCGCGGTTTAGAAGTTTAAGTTGAGGAGGTCTTTGAGCCAATTTAAAGTAAAGGAGCCAAGAGGCTGACAAACGCGAAAGAATACGTCAAGATTTGTAGTATTAAATATACCATTTCAGTTTATCGTTTTAGTTTATCCAATTATAAAATAGCGTTCGAAAAACTATTTTGTCCCATGAGCCATTACTCACTACTCATTACTCTTTACCATACTGCTATACAACGCTTGCTTTTGCTAAGTCTTGCCTCTGCAGTACTCTTACTACTTTCCGGCTGCCTCTATAAAAATCCACCTAGTGGACCAGCATGCCAGGTAGACTCTTGGCTTACGGGCGTCTGGATGGCGCAAGATAAAAGTGGTAAAAATTTTGAAACAGTAATCACACCTAAAACCAACACGCGTTATCGTGTAACGATTTGTAATAAAGATAAAAATGAAAAGCCTTGGGAATTTGAAGGCTGGATTTCAAAGGTCGATAATTTAAAATTTTTAACACTCTGCTCCCTCTCCTCTGATTCACGCTACAATGGCAACTATCTTTTTTTTCACTATGAACTCATGCCTCGCGAGAAAACTGCTTTTAATGGCCTCGGGCCACGACGTATTCGCATCATCGAGCCACAGCTTGATGAATCAATGCGTATGTTAGATTCCTATTATCTCCGCCAAGCTATACGAGAGAACCTTCGCAAAGGAACGCTGCTCTTGCCTCAAGGCTCGACCGTATGGACAAGAACGGGTAGAGTATCGCTTCGTAGTCTTCAGTAGGCTGTAAAAACAAGCTCTTAATTTTATGTATGACAAATTAGCTACCTTGCAGTACATTATGGTGTTATGAAACTCCATCATTATTTCATTCTCTGTTTAGCAATTACCCTTGCAAGTATTCCTTTCATTAAAAACGCGAAACATTCTATTTTTTCTAACTCATTAAAAAATAATGCTCCTGCTATTTCTATGATAACGAGCGTTGAAAAATCTGATGAATCTTCTCTTCCAGAGCCATCTCAAAAAAAAGATTCTTCACTTATTCCTCCCTATAATCAAATTTCAGATGATGAGTTAGCAGAATTTCCTGGCGCCACTCTCGTTGAATCAGGGAAAGGCCGCGGCCCTAAACCTGATGAGACGCTTCAAGTTCGTGTTTTGAAAACAAATTTCAAAGATCCTTATGTTCGTACGGAAGTAGTTTTGAATAAGAATACCGGCAATATTGTTTCGCGTCGGGAGATGGCTGCAGACCAACTACTGGTCACTCTTCCCAAGGGAATGAACGAACAAGCTTTTATTAAATGGTTAAATATTCCTGGAGTCTCGATAACCTCGATAACACCTTCTCTTTCTAGGCTTCATTTTCCATCACATGCTAGCACATCGCTTCAGGAAATAATGAAACGACTGCAAGAAAATGGACTTTCCACAGAGCCAGATATTATCTATCAACAAAAACTCATCGATAACACTGAAAATGTAACCACTCAGTGGGCTCTCTCTAATTCAGATGGTGGCGTTGATGCCATTGATGCGTGGTCTATCATTTCTCAAACTCCTTCTATTATCATTGCCATTGTTGATACAGGAATTCGCTATACTCACCAAGCCCTTGCAGGGAACATGTGGCATAATATTGCGCCTACATTTGGAGATGTCTATGGAATTAATGCCTATGCCAATAATGGTAATCCGATGGATGACAATGGCCATGGAACCCATTGTGCAGGAACAATTGGCGGTATCAATAATTATAGAGAGGATAGTATTAGAGGCGTTACTCAAAAGGTTCAGCTGATGGCATGTAAATATTCAGACGCTAATGGTGTCGGCCTGACAAGTGATGCGATTTCTTGTATCGACTACGCTCTTATTCACGGAGCCAAAATTATTAATTGCAGTTGGGGCAGCCCTGATAATTCACCAGGTCTCTATCAAGAACTTCAAAAAGCTCAAGCGCAAGGTGTCATTATCGTTGCGGCCGCAGGAAATGACGCACTAAATGATGATCAAGGAAGTTTTTATCCAGCTTCTTATAAACTCGACAATGTTATAACCGTTGCTGCAACAACCCCAGGCGATGACTTTGCTTATTTTTCTAACTATGGACCAACAAGCGTTAGCCTGGCTGCTCCTGGTCTGAATATTTATTCAGCTTATGCCGACGCTGATGACTCTTACGCGATTATGAGTGGAACCTCAATGGCTGCACCATACGTTACTGGGACACTCGCTCTGCTCGAAGCAAAATTTCCAAAAGACGCCTATAAGAAAATTGTTTCACGACTTCTTACGAGCACCGACCACCTTCCAATCCTTGATGGAAGAACAAAGGCAGGACGCTTGAATATTGCCAAGGCGGTAAGTCAGCCATAAACAGAACTTTCCGACGAAGGTCAAATTTTAAAAAAATATACGCTACTCGTTACTGCTACGATGGTAATTAACGGTATATCCTAAGAATAAAAAATCTTTCTTCTCTAATTTCAAGAGAGCAATAAATTTTTTCCTGTAGCCTGCAGGCTGCAACCTGTACCCTCAAAGAATGTCCACTCCCTTCGTTCATCTTCACGTTCATAGCGAGTTTTCTCTCCTTGATGGCGCAATTCGAATAAAGGATATGGTCTCCAAAGCCTTATCCTATGGAATGCCAGCGCTAGCGCTCACCGATCATGGCAATCTTTATGGCAGCATTGAATTTTATCAAAAGGCTACCGCTGCTGGCATTAAACCGATCATTGGTTGCGAAATGTATATCGCTCCTGGATCCATGCATGATAAAAAAAGCAACAATAATGGTCGTGACTCAGCCTACCACCTGACATTGCTCGCCACGAACAATGTCGGCTATCACAACCTACTCAAACTTTCCACCGCAGCACACCTTGAGGGCTTTTATTACAAGCCACGCATTGATAAAGAACTTCTCGCGAAACATTCCGAAGGAATCATCGCTCTGAGTGGCTGCCTCAAGGGTGAAATTAATTCTGCGCTCACAGCGGGCGATAGGGAAAAAGCACGTGAGGCGGTTGTTCAATACCTCACTATTTTTAAAAAAGAGAATTTTTTCATCGAACTGAGTGATCATGGAATCGAGGCTCAGCGCCGGAATCGTGCTTCCCTCATTGAGCTCGCCGATGAATTTGGACTTGGCCTTGTTGCTACCAATGATGTCCATTTTCTCGAGCGTGCACATCATGATGCGCATGACGTGATGATCTGCATTGGCACTGGCTCGATGGTAGCTGATGAAAAACGAATGCACTATGTGCCTGAGCTCTATTTTAAATCAGGCGAAGAAATGGCCGCTCTTTTTGCTGATCGTCCCGACGCTATTAGCAACACGCTTCTCATTGCAGAGCGTTGCAATCTTGAAATAGATTTCAGTCAGTCCAAATATCCGAGCTACCCTCCTCCAGCAGGAAAAACTGGTGAATCTTATTTGCGTGAACTTTGTGAGGCTGGCCTTAAAAAACGCTTTGGAGAAAGCTCGCAGAGCGCCCCTGAATTACGACAACGCCTCGAATACGAACTTTCTGTTTTAGAAAAAACCGGCTTCGTTAGTTACTTCCTGATCGTTTGGGATTTTATTCATTATGCAAAAGAACAAGGCATCCCCGTCGGTCCAGGACGTGGTTCCGCAGCCGGCTCTCTGGTTGCCTACGTTCTTGGCATCACTGATCTCGATCCTTTGCGCTATGGTCTTATCTTTGAACGCTTTCTTAACCCTGATCGTATCAGCCCTCCCGATATCGATATCGATTTTTGTCAAAATCGCCGTGGCGAAGTAATCGAATACGTTCGCCAAAAATATGGTGAACGCTCGGTCGCTCAGATTATCACATTTGGTACAATGGGCGCCAAGAGTGTTGTTCGCGATGTCGGACGTGTCCTGGGATGGAGCTATAGTGATGCGGATCGTATTGCTAAGATGATTCCCAATGAGCTCAATATCACGCTCAATGGTGTTGATAAAAATGGAAAACATGAGCAAGGGGCCATTGATAAAAATCCTGAACTCAAAAAAGCCGTTACCGAAGAACAAGCTACCAGTCAGCTTTGGAGTTATGCGACACTCCTGGAAGGGTTAGCTCGCAATAGTGGCGTGCATGCGGCAGGCATCGTTATCGCCGACCGTGATCTTTCGGATTATATTCCCCTCACGCGCGCTAACGACGGTAGCATTGTCAGTCAATATTCGATGATGCCTCTCACCGAGCTTGGTTTGCTCAAAATGGATTTCTTGGGATTAAAAACGCTCACCGTAATGGATGATGCTATTAAGCTGATCCATCAAAATAATCCGAATTTTTCTTTAGAAAAAATTCCAATGGATGACGCAATGACCTTTGCGTTACTCAATCGTGGCGAGTCAGTCGGCGTTTTCCAGCTTGAATCTGGCGGCATGACCAATGTTGCAAAACGTCTTCAAATCGATTCCTTCGATGACATCATCGCTCTCATTGCACTTTATCGGCCAGGTCCGATGCAATTCATTGATGAATATATTGAGCGGAAAAAAGGGATAAAAAAAATTGCTTACGCACATCCTCTCCTAGAAAAAATTTGTTCTGAGACTTATGGGATTATTGTTTACCAAGAACAAGTACAACAGGCTGCCAATGCTCTTGCAGGCTACACCCTTGGTCAGGCTGATCTTTTGCGCCGTGCCATGGGAAAAAAGGATCGCGAGAAGATGGCTAAAGAACGGATCACTTTCGTGGAAGGGTGCGAGCGCCTGAATAAGATTCCAAAAAAACAGGCCGATGCCATTTTTGACTTCTTAGAAAAATTTGCGGAATATGGCTTTAATAAAAGTCACTCAGCTGCCTATGCCCTTATTTCCTATCAGACAGCCTATCTTAAGGCTAACTATCCGGTAGAATTCATGGCAGGACTTTTGAGCAACGAAATTAACAACACCGAAAAAATTTCTATTCTCGTTACCGAATGCGCGCGCATGGGAATTACTATTTTGCCACCTGATGTCAATAAGAGTGGACTGACTTTCCTTCCTGAAAAAACAGAAACTGCTGCTAGCATTCGTTTCGGCCTTGCCGCGATTAAAAATGTAGGTGAGGCTGCAATGACTGCCGCCATCACCGAACGCAATGCCAGTGGTCGTTTTGAGTCGCTAGAAGGATTTTGCAGTCGCCTCGATTCACGTAGTGTTAATCGTAAAAATTTGGAAAGCCTTATCAAAGCCGGTGCTTTTGATTTTCTCGATCGTCATCGCGCAGAACTCTTCTCACAAATCGAATTAGCCATTGCTACCGCAGCCTCCATTCAACGGGATCGTGCTTCAGGTCAAGTTTCGCTCTTCGACGATCTTCAATCATTTGCTCCACCTAAAAAATCAAAAACCTCAGGGCAGTCGGGCGAGGATATTCCATCCTGGTCACGT
The DNA here is from genome assembly GCA_044326465.1 of Chthoniobacterales bacterium. Taxonomy (GTDB): domain Bacteria; phylum Verrucomicrobiota; class Verrucomicrobiia; order Chthoniobacterales; family UBA6821; genus CAIWMF01. The sequence continues at coordinate 1,089 of JBIRBD010000110.1, read as the reverse complement.
ACAGAACAGCTCTCTTATGAAAAAGAGCTCCTTGGATTTTATGTTAGCGGACATCCCCTGGACGATTATCGCGGCACATTGGAAACGGGAAATTTCAGGCCTCTCAAAGCCCTTTTTGAAATTACCGAGCCTGCACGCGAGAAGGTTGCAGGCCTCATCACCTCGGTGGAAAAAAAATTCACAAAAAAAGAAGGAAAACCATTCGCCATCATGCAGCTTGAAGATTTCACGAGAAGCTTGGAAATTACAGCCTGGAGTGAGGCTTTCTCTGAAAATGAAGCGCTCTTGCAACCTGGCTCTCCAATTTCTTGCACATTAAAAATTACCCCACGTGATGGCGCTATCCGCGCGATAGCTTCCGATTTTAAATCTCTCTCTCCCCTCCCTTCTAGAAAACCGGTCCGACTTCGCCTCGATCAAAAAAAATTATCGTTAGAAAATCTCACCACTATTGAGCAAGTAATTAAGAGGCATCGCGGCTCACGTTCCCTTATTTTAGAAATTATCGATAAGCAAGGAAATGTGCTGCAACTTCAAACAGGAAAAGAGTTTTGTATTGGTGATGAACAAGCAGTAAAAAAATCGCTCTACCAGCTCAACAACTAAACTTTTTAACTATGAGAAGCAACCACGCCTGGATCGTTCGCGACGACGATAATATAAAACGAGAAATTCGTGTAGCTAAAGTCGCTTCACGTTGGCGTTTTCAATCAAAGCGAGCTGATGAGGAAGCTTGGACTTATTATGAAAAGCCATTAGCTTCGGATGTTATTTTATTTTTGGAAGTACTCGAACGAAAATACTCCCGTCGCCGCGCTGCTTATGGAGATATTACTTTGGCAAAGCAGATGTTGGCTGAACTTAAAAAAATGTAACTAGCCCGAATATTGCATGCTAATTCTTTGTTGGATTCTTTGCGTCCTAAAAACGGTGATGGGAGTTAATAAATTAGCGTAAGGGCTTAGTCTAAAAATGATTTTTAAAACGGCGAAGCATACCTGGAAGGTACGTGAGCCGGTTGAAAAATCATTTTGAGGCTGAGCATATTGCGCTAATTTATAACGAGCCATTGCCGTTTTTAGGTTCATG
>JBIRBD010000055.1:0-11835 GCA_044326465.1 Chthoniobacterales bacterium | reverse complement strand
TTGATAAGCCTCCTAGTGGTAGCGATTTGGAAATGATTGCTTCAGAAGATTCTTTAAAAGAGGAAGAGGAAACGATTGAAGAAGATCCTGATATTGAGATCAAAAGCGTCACTTCCAATGATGAAGGATTATCTGAAATAGGCGATAATGCGAGTTCTGATAATGGAGGAGGCTCTATGTTTGGCAGTGTGAGTTCTGATAATGGAGGAGACTCTATGTTTGGCAGTGTAAGCAGTATAGATTCTGGTAGCACTATGGATCCTGTTAAGCGCAATATAATTGTAGCAGAGACAGAAGAAATCTAAGATTAAAATAGCAGGCAGCGTTTTTTTGAAATAATGCCTTATCATAAAATATCCATTATACTTTTTAATAACACCCTTTAGAGCAAAAGCGCTGAAGTATTGAGTTTTTCTCCAAGGTGCTGAACGAATAAATCTTATGTCAAATTCAATAACGCCAACCAATGGAAGCAGTTCCTCACAAGCGACTAGTGGAATAAAAGATGAAACTGCGAGTGAGAGCTCAGAACCGCAAAAAGGAAGTTTTTTTGGCATATCCGTAGAAAGCGTTGTTAGTGCGTTCTCGGGATTTTGTAATGCAGTATCTGGGAGTTTTTCCGTGATTCGTTTTTGGGCTGCATCTTCAAGAGAGGAACAAGCTTCTTGTTCTTTAGAATATCATGATAACTATGGTGTAAACGCTAGCACTTCTACAGTTTGTAACACCAACACTTCCGAGGCTACAACTTCTCAGCAAAATAACGTTCCTCAAGCGTCCTCAAACACTGAATATACTGGATTTTTTGCCTCTATTAGAAAGGCGCTTGCTCAGTGGGGCAATTGGTTCTATCGGGGTTCGGTCTCTGGGAATCCGGCTACAGACGTCCAATCAACGCACGAACTTCAGGATCAAGACCCGGTCTTTGGGAATACTGCTACGAAAGTCGGATCAAGGAACGAAATAGAGGTAATTTTTTCCAATCGAGAGCATGAGAGTGGTATTTTTTCTACCAGAGAGACGGTTAGTCTAGAAGAGATGGGAGGAATGAACGCGATAGATCCTGATCAAAATAACATACCCATACCGACGGGATATGCTGAGGTTTTAGGTCAAGATCAGTTACAAGCTTTAAAAAACCAAGTACTAAAGTCAACATGGTTTAAGGATAGCGAAGAAAATCTGAATCTATCCACTTTAGCTACCCAACTTGGCCACGCTGATCTAGCTCGTCAGGCAATAAAAATTAATGGCCAGAAGTTTAAGTTTAAGGTTGATGGCAAAACAGTTGAATTTCAACATGCACAATTGTCATTATCTAATGATGAAAAACTAAAACAATTTAAGGAGGCTTTTAGTGAAAAGAAGGGAGCGCCTTTGACTGACCGTGAAACCTTTGAAATAATTCGATTGATTGATTCCAATGGACGTACGAGTGGTTTCCCTTCAGGAGAGTCAACGATAGGACACTTGCTTGGAAATGAGCCTAAATCATCAACAGGAGAAAATCGACTAGATCAGACAAGCATAACATGGCATAGCGATCAGCAAAAATGGAATATTAATTATCATATTTCTGATTCTTACTTGAGTATGATTTTTATGAAGGATGATTTAGGCCATCCTAAATATGCCTATAATTTTAGTAATGCTTTGAGAAGCGAAGAAAATAAGCCTGAGTTTCAAGTTGCTAGGCAATACACCTGCTCTTATCAACCGCCGCTTGATCCAAATGATCCAAACTCAAAAGGTGATTTCGAATATACTTATTCAGCTCAAGGCTATTGGTTAGAAGACTCAGTAAATGATACAGCAAGTGATTGGCTAGAGGTAGCGTAGGGGACTGACGAGTCAGATCAAGAGAGTCAAGGTATTGGTAATGAAGGTAATTCTACTAATTCTCAGGTAGTCGCTCAAAACGATGTACAAGCTAGTAGCGTACAAGATTCTAGTAACCAGCCTTTTTTAAAAAATGTATTAAGAGAGCAATACACAGCACTAGCCAACGAAAAAGAAAACCTAGTCAAGCAACGAGAAAGCCTACTAAAAACATTTAACAGTAAGAGTATACCTGCTATTGAAAAGAAGCATCTTTCCAGTTCGATAGTAGAAATACGAAAAGAAGAAAATAGCATTGAAGCTCAACTACAGCAAATTGAAACAGAACTAATAAATCTCCAGTAATTGCCCATCTCCTTCTGCCGAAGAAGACGAGCAAGAAGTTGTAGTTTGTTTTTGTTCGAAAATTTTATTTTTAAAAATCCAATTTTATCAGCCTCTTAGGGCAATACTTCTTTTTTTAGCAGCTAAGAAAAAAATTATTTCTTCACTATCAACCGAGAACCGAGAACCAATAACCATTGCTTATCTCCAGAAGGAGATGAGCAATTACAACCTCCCTATCACCAACTCATGAATATTCCAAGCGACCTCCTTTATGCCAAGACCCACGAGTGGGTGAGGGCCAGTGATGATGATTCTGTTGTCATCGTAGGAATTACTGATCATGCGCAGGCAGAATTAACGGATATTGTTTATGTGGAGTTGCCTCCTCCTGGAACAGTGATAGAAGCAGGCTCTTCAGCTGCTGTTGTCGAATCGGTCAAAGCCGCAAGTGATATTTACGCGCCACTTAGTGGTACCGTTACAGAAATCAATGAAGCTCTCATTGCGGATCCCTCCTTACTTAACACGGATGCGTTTGGTGAAGGGTGGCTTTTTAAAATGCGCATCAGCGATTCCTCGGAACGTGATTGTTTGCTCACGCCAGAAAATTATACGCTTCAAATTGCCTCATGAGCCAACAGCTATCATCACTTGAAGAAGCTGTTTTTGAGTTAGGTCGTTTTTCACGGCGGCATCTTGGATCCCAGTGCAACACTATTTCCGAAATGCTCACCCTTCTTGAGTGCGAAAGCCTGGAGGAGTTAATAGCTCAAGCGGTACCAAAAAAAATTCGGCTGCAGCAGTCACTTAATCTTCCTCCAGCAGTAACGGAAGAAGAAGCGTTAGCTGAATTAAAGGAATTAGTTTCGCTAAATCAACTCCGCACAACTTATCTTGGCATGGGTTACTACGGGACGCTGATGCCAGCGGTAATTCGTCGCAATATTTTAGAAAACCCAGGTTGGTACACCGCCTACACCCCTTACCAAGCCGAAATTGCACAAGGCAGGCTTGAAGCCTTATTAAATTTTCAGACGATGGTGAGTGATCTCACCGCTCTTCCTATTGCCAATGCCTCGATGCTGGATGAAGCAACAGCCGCTGCGGAAGCAATGGCCCTTTGTTTTGATATCAAAAAAAAGCCCACTTTTTTTGTCGATAAGTGCTGCCATCCACAAACAATTGCCTTGCTTCGCACGCGGGCCGAACCGCTCGGAATTACTCTTCTTGTTGATTCGCTGGATCGGATGCCTGCAGATCATCTTTGTGGTTCCTTATTACAATACCCAGCAACCGATGGATCTATTGAGGATCCTGCAGAATTTATTAAAAAGACCCATGAGGCTGGAGGATTGTCCGTTATTGCATGCGATCCCTTGGCCTTGGTTTTATTAAAGCCGCCAGGTGAATTTGGGGCGGACGTGGCTGTTGGATCGACCCAGCGTTTTGGTGTTCCTATGGGTTACGGCGGTCCTCATGCTGCTTTCTTCGCTGTTAAAGAAGAATTGAAGCGCCGCTTGCCAGGTCGTCTTGTCGGTGTCTCGCGTGATGCAGAAGGGAGGGCCGCCTTGCGCTTGACATTGCAAACACGGGAGCAGCATATTCGTCGGGAAAAAGCGACGAGTAATATCTGTACAGCGCAAGTTTTACTCGCCGTAATTGCTTCGATGTATGCGGTTTATCATGGTCCAGAAGGATTATTGCATATTGCTCAAGAGATTCATCTCAAAGCGTTACAACTCGCTTCTTTGTTAGCAAAAGCAGGCTGGAATGTGGCTTCAAGGCCTTTTTTTGATACGGTGCGTATTAATCTTTCCCATGATCAAATGATTCTTCTGCAAGAACGAGCCAGTCAGCAGAGTGTTAATTTACGATTTGTACATGGTTCTCAAGGAGGTTGGGTTTCTATTTCTTTGGACGAAACAACTCAATCTCTAGACCCCCTCATGAGGCTCTTTGGTTGTTCAAAACCATTTTTCGATCCCTTAAGTTGGCAATTGCCTGAAGAATTACGCCGTAAGAGTCCCTATTTAACCCATCCTGTTTTCCATCGTTACCACACGGAGACCGAGATGCTCCGCTATTTGCGTAAGCTCGAGGCAAAAGATCTTTCGCTTACAACATCGATGATTCCATTGGGCTCTTGCACGATGAAGCTCAATGCAACCGCTGAGATGTTGCCGCTAACATGGGAAAAAATTTCTCAATTACATCCTTTTGTTCCGATGGAGCAGGCGCAGGGGTACAAAGAAATTTTTAATCAGCTCGAACGCTGGCTAGCTGCTATTACCGGATTTCATGCAGTTTCGCTGCAGCCTAATGCAGGCTCACAGGGTGAATATGCCGGACTTCTTGTCATTCGTGCTTATCATCGCTCAAGAGGAGAAGCCCATCGAAATATTTGTCTGATTCCTCATTCTGCTCATGGGACAAATCCAGCGAGTGCTGCTATGGCTGGTATGAAAGTGGTCGGAGTTGCGTGTGATGCGCAAGGCAATATTGATACCACTGATTTTCAATCAAAAGTTGAAGCTCATCGCAACGAGCTTGCAGCCTTTATGATTACCTATCCCTCAACACACGGGGTCTTTGAATCCTCTGTTAAGAAGCTTTGTGAGGTTATTCACGAAGTAGGAGGCCAAGTCTACATGGATGGAGCCAATATGAATGCGCAAGTTGGGCTCTGTCGACCCTATGATTTAGGAGCCGATGTCTGTCATCTCAATTTGCACAAAACATTTTGTATTCCTCATGGTGGTGGTGGTCCAGGCGTTGGCCCTATCGGCGTTGCGGAGCATCTAGCTCCTTATTTGCCAGGACATTCTTTGATTCCAACGGGAGGTAATGAAGCCATTGGCGAAGTAAGCGCTGCGCCGTGGGGCAGCGCGAGTATTTGTGTTATCAGTTGGATGTATCTTCGTATAATGGGGCCCGATGGCCTTACGATGGCAACCAAGCTCGCCATTCTTCATGCTAATTACATCGCTAAGTGTCTTGGAACTTATTATCCGGTTCTTTATCGTGGCAACAAAGGACGTGTGGCCCACGAATGTATTCTTGATTTACGGGAGTGGAAAGAACGAGCAGGTGTTGAGGTAGAAGATGTTGCCAAACGCCTTATGGACTATGGATTTCATGCGCCGACCATGAGTTGGCCTGTCCCTGGAACGTTAATGGTGGAACCAACAGAAAGTGAATCGAAAGAGGAAATGGATCGTTTTTGCGATGCCATGATTGCGATTCATGCAGAGCTTAGAGCAATCGAAGAAGGAAGCCTCGATCGTATAAACAATCCCCTCAAACGTGCGCCGCACACAGCAGAGGCTGTCACCGCCGACAAATGGGATCGCCCATATTCACGCGAGCAGGCTGCTTATCCTATTGCCTGGCTGCGGAAAAATAAATTCTGGCCGAGCGTAGCACGCATTGACAATGTTTATGGTGATAGGAATGTTTTTTGTTCCTGTCCGCCAATGGCCTAAGAGAGGGGTATCTGTTCACAAGATACGGATCAGTAAAGAGTATTTTTTGAAACCTTGGTAGTTACCTAAATTTTTTTAATTTTCCGATTAATACAAAAATGGAAGGACCTCTGCAGGAGACATTGCCTTAATAGGAGATTTTTTATAGTCGCGAAGATTTCTCGTCACGATCACTTCAGCTAAAAAACAGGCTGCTGTGATGCATTGCATAGCATCTTCTAAATCGGAAAAATTTAAGGCAAGAGCCAATTTCATTTCTTCCGTTCCTGTTTTTGGTATGTCTATAAAATTTAAAAGCTCTGCAATAAATTTTTTGGCTCCGTTCGCACTTAGATAATGAATATTAGCAAGACTATGCCAAGCAACAGCGGCTGAACCGGGATTTCTTTAGCCCAATCTAAAACATTTGAACTCGCCTCTACGTGCGGTTCACGTGCCATCAGCACATGGAGTAAAACATCGGTATCAATGAGCAATCGCATGAAAAAATTTTACAAATCGTATTTCTTTTTTAGATAACGAAATTGTGGTTCTTTTTTTTCATCGAGCTTAAATTTTCCTAACCATCGCGCAGAAAAAGAAATAGGAGTCGCTTCTTTTTTTTTCTCAGGACTCTCAACATCAGAAAAAAAAGAATTCACTACTTTCGAAATAGCTATTCCTTGAGCATGGGCTACAGCTTCTATTTGATGAAGTAGGGTAGACTCAAGTGTAAGTGTACTGCGAGATTTCATAGGATCATGATAGACTTTACATTACCCTAATCAAGTTTTTGAAAATAATTTTTCAATCTGCTTACTCTTCCTGTGCCCTGTTAGCGACAGCGTCCTGTCACCTGCTACCCTGTTATCATATTCTGACGCAGCATTTTTTTTAAAAGCGGCTGGTATTCCTCGAGTTCTTGAGGCTTTGCGTGATCGATAAAAAGAATGCCATGAAGGTGATCGGTTTCGTGCATGGCGGCGCGTGCGAGGAGGCCTTCGGCTTCAAATTCTAAAATCTCTCCATCAAGTAACTGAGTGCGAATTTTCACTCGAGCGGGACGTCTTAATTCAAGGTAGACGTCAGGGATGCTAAGGCATCCTTCTGTATCAACGATCGTTTTTTTTCCTAGAGGGGTAATTTCTGGATTGATTAAGAGAAGAGGCATAATGCTCTCAACATCAATGGGAATTCCATCTTTCCAGGCTTTGCTCGGACGCTTTTCTATGGCAGGCATGACATCAATAACAGCCAGCTGTAAAGAACGACCGATTTGCTGAGCCGCGAGACCACATCCTTGGTGATGATGCATTGTTGCAAGCATCTGAGGCACCAGTTTGCGAATCTCAGGTGTTATTTTTTCAATTCGTTTTCCTTTGCTTCTGAGCGCGGGATGTCCGTAATAAGTGAGTTGCAGGGGCATAAAATGGGTTGTTTGGCTATGGGCGTTAGGACCATGCCTGCAAGGAAAAAATTTGATAATACTGTTCCTAACTAAGTGACGAGTGTTTCAAAATGAATCACTGCTACTAATGTTGTCATTCCCGCGGAGGCGGGAACCCAGGCCACCGTTGAATGAGGTAGTACGATCAATCTTAAATAGACATGCTTTTTCTCAAATTCTGAAAAAAAAGCTTCCTATAAAAGTACTCTTTGCAGTTACAGTGTACTGGGTTCCCGCCTCCGCGGGAATGACATTTTTTCTAACATCAAACTTTATTCTGAAAAGCCTAAATTTTTTAGAAAAAGGTATAAGTCTCTTGCCTGTATTGCTTTGAACGTTTTTTCCATAGGCTATGGCCCATAGTCCAGTAGGCTAATCCTCAGGATTTTCCGGACGTGTCATTGCCGGAATATTTTTAATTCCGGCGGCTTGTAAGGTGTCAAGGATCGTGACCACCGTTCCAAAAGGAGCTTCTTTATCGGCCTGCATGGTGATGGAACAACCTGGTATCTCCTTTTGAAGAGCTTTAATGGCTTCATTGAGAGTTTCTGCAGTTACAGGCTTGTCGTTGAGGGTGATTTTATGAGCCGATTTAATTTGTAGAATGACCGATTTCTTATTTAACGCAGTGCTTGCAGAGGCTTTTGTTTTAGACTCAGGAAGGTTGATCTGTAATTGAGAGAGAGGCTGGCGAAAAGTTGTTGTGACAATAAAAAAAATCAGAAGAATCGCTAAGATGTCGATCAGCGAAACAATGGTAATTGATGGAATTCGTCGTTTTTTTGTGTAAAAGCGCATCTAAATAGGAGATAGGAGTAGAAAAATTTTCACGAGATCGAAATTTGAAAAGAAGCGATTATTTTAATTGGTAAATTTTTTCTGTAAGAATCTAAAAAATAATAAAGAGCTATTTTTTCGAAAAATTGCGTTGAATGAAGCTCCTATCCCCCATCTCCTATCTCCTATCTCCTGAAAGATAAATTTTTGTCATCACATCTGCGGTGAGTGCCTCCATTTCAATGGCGAGAATTTCAACACGGCGAGAAAAATAGTGATAGGCAATCAGACTCGGAACAGCAACGGCCAAGCCAATAATAGTGGAATTGAGTGCTTGTGAAATGCCTAAGGCAATCATCTGAGGATCTCCTTTTTCTCCTAGGTTTGCAAAAATACCAACAAGGCCTGAGAGCGTTCCTAAAAGACCGAGTAGCGGTGCAATGCCAGTAGTAATTTCTAAAAGTACAAGGCCTGATTCTAGGCGTGCAACTTCATGACGCGCTGCGACCTGAAGAGCATCGAGCGCTTCGATTCGCGGCCAACTAGCGTGTTTGAGCAATGTTTGAAGAATGCGGCCAAGCGGTGAGTTGTCGTTGATGATTGCTTTGCTGATGGTTTCAAGCGTTCCGGTTAATTGAAAAGAATGAATAGCTTTTTTAAGAGGCTCTGGAATCACCTCATTGATGCGCAGGGTTAACGCGCGTTGAAAAATAATTGTCAGCGAAACAATTGATAGAATGAGAAGCAGGGCCATGAAGAAGCCTCCGCGAATAAAAAAATCAAGCATGTCTTTGATGGTATTGTTGAACGGCATCAACAATGCCGTAACGGGTGGCGAGTAAGGAGTGGCGGGTCATGGGACTTTATTAATTTTAAAAGAATATTTTTCCTGAGGCTGGAAGCTAGAATTTATGCGGTAAAGTAACGAGTGGCGAGTAGCGGGTTACGAGTATTTTTTTATCCAAGCTCAACTTATAACATAAGGGTTTCATAAAAAACGTTAATTTAGCTCATTTAGAAGCGAACGATTTTTTTTCAAAATGATCTTTCAATAGCGAGCATACTCGTCACTCGCCACGGCTTATTAGCGGCTAATAAGCTTCTGGATAAACAGTAAAACAATATTCAACTTCAAGATGCTCATCTTGTAAGGTTGCTGTGATCTCTGGTGGAATGATCGCTAGTTTAGCCTCCATAATCGATTTAATGCAACAATCTACAAAGGCCTGGTTCGAGGTATTAGAGATGATGCGAAGGTTAGTAACTTTTCCTTCTTTAGTGATATAAAAAGAGATGGTCGTCGTTCCAAAGTTGAACAGGTCCAGGTGATCATCAATGTAATAATGCCAACGTGATCTGACGGCATTAGAGGTCATTTTTTTGTAATGACCAATTGGCGTTGCTTCGGCTGCCACAGAGGCTTTTCCTTTATTAGAAATGTTTCCCCGAATAACAGAGCCAGTTGCATCGGACTGGTAGCTTTCTTTTTTTGCAGCGGAGGAGAGTATTCCGATGACCGGTTTATCCACCTTTGCCAAGGCTTCGGTATGACTATCTGCTGTCGCTGGCGCTATGGTATGATCTTGGCTTAAAGGTGGATTTTGGAGTGATGATTGTTCCTTCTCGTTGAATGAGGTTTGCGAAGGATGATCCGTCGCCGATAGGCCATTAGTAGGATTTTCCTGTAACGGTATGGTCTGATCGGATGTTTGCGTGAGCTGATCTTTTTCTCTATTTTGTTGATCTTTTAATTCCAGCAGATCGTCAGAATCCCCGTCCTGTGTCGGCATCGGAACTGTTCCTGTTGGTGGAAGTTCGCTGGCAGCAGCGGTATTGACATCAGATCTAAAATCAACTTGATCAGGAGGTTGCTCTAGTGGATGTTCGGAGGAAGTCTGAATTATTGCTCTTTTTTCTGGTAATAGTGGAGAAAGATCTAAGGTAACTTCGGGTAGGGGTTCTTCATCGGCCATTTTTTCAGGTAACGTAACTTCAGGCAGGGGTTTTTCAGGGGCCATTTTTTCAGGTTTTGTGGCATCTGGAAAATGGACGATACCAATCCAAAACAAGAGGATTACAAGCGTATGCGTGAGCAGGGAGAGAAGGAATGACAGAAGAGAGTTATCGTCATTGCTCTGGAGTATGTTATCAAAATATTTCACAATATTTGGATGCGCTATGATCGAAGAAGTTGAAGAAGTTGAGGGGTTTAAAAAATTAAGGTATTTTGAGTAAACGCAATTACCTCACTCCTCAACTAATGCCACATCGCCGTAGAGAGTGAAGGCTGTTGCTCTCATAATGCGTAAATTAAAAATCTCTCGGTGAAAACGCTTACCGCCTTCAAAGACCACAATTTTATTGGTGCGTGTGCGCCCTGTGAGGCGCGAAGGATCATAGCGGCTAGGTCCTTCGCAAAGAATTTCTTGAATGGTACCAACACAGGAATCGATTTTTTTTGAAGCTGCTGCATTAATTACGGTGAGAAGATCTTTGTTGCGAAATTCTTTTATCTCTTCGGAAAGCTGCCCTTCCATGATGGCAGCAGGGGTGTCGCGGCGCTGGGAATAACGAAAAATAAAAGCATTATCAAAGGCAATCTCCTCGGCGAGTTGTTTGGTTTGCAAATATTCATCGTCGGTTTCTCCAGGAAATCCCACAATAATGTCTGTTGTGATGGCAATGCCAGGGCGGGCGGCGCGAAGATCAGCTACGAGTTTGCGATAACTATCGGCTGTATAGGGGCGATGCATTTCACGTAAGATACGGTCAGAGCCTGATTGTAAGGGCAAATGAACATGCTCCATGACTTTTGGTAAACGTCCTATAGCATCGACAAGATCACGACGGAAGCCCATCGGATGGGGCGAAGTAAAACGAATACGTTCTAACCCATCAATGCAATGAAGTGCTTCGAGCAATTGTACAAAGGGACTTTTGCCATCAATTTTTGGCATTTCATGGCGACCATAAAGATTCACAATCTGCCCAAGCAGCGTGACTTCACGAACGCCTGTGGCGACAAGTTCTTCAGCTTCATGCACAATATCGGCAATCGGTCGCCCGCGTTCAGGCCCGCGCGTGGTTGGGACAATGCAAAACGTGCAATGCATGTTGCAACCTTGCATGATAGAGATGAAAGCAGTTGCCTCGTTTTCAACAGCGTGATGACCTTGAATGGTATTTTGAGAACCTTCTTCTTCCTCAATATCGACGATCGGCGTAACAAAAATCTTAGCGAGCTCCTGTAATTCCTCTTCCTCTTGTAAGGCTGCTTGACGACGTTTTAAAGCTTCGGTGACATAATCGGCAACGCGATGAAATTTTTGTGTGCCAACAACAAGGTCGATGTGAGGTGATTTTTTAGAAAGTTCATCACCCAGTCGCTGAGCCATGCAACCAAGATAACCAAGGACGAGTTGAGGGTTTTTGCGACGAAGCTTGCGCAAAAACCCCATTTTTCCAATGGCTTTGCTCTCGGCCATTTCACGAACGCTGCAAGTATTGAGCAAAATCACATCAGCTTCCTCTTCTTTCTCACTCATTGTATAGCCATGGGCAACAAGATCGCGGGCGACTTGTTCGGAGTCGCGTTCGTTCATTTGACAACCATAGGTCTTAATAAAAACAGAAGGCATAAAGCGAAAGGTGTAATGAGTAATTAGTAAAGGGTAAAGAGTGAAGAGTGCGCGAAAAAGAAGGTAATCGCAATCTTCGAAAGTTCTTGGAGCTATTATTTTAACGGCATGAACAGCAGGCTGCAGGAAAATCAAACGCGAATGGTATCTCTCCCTCACACAGCATAGATAGAGCTGTCCAGGCAGCTTTGTTTTTATTAAGCGGCTCAAGTTGATGACCCGCTATCGTAGGCTGGACTATGGGCTATGGACTAGTGGGCAGAAAAAAAAGAAGTCAGAGCTCTAGAAAACTTGTAACATGTAAATGGCAAAAAATAGGGTTGTCATCAAAATTGATGGTTTATAA
>JBIRBD010000099.1:0-7621 GCA_044326465.1 Chthoniobacterales bacterium | reverse complement strand
TTTTGAGGCTGAGCATATTGCGCTAATTTATAACGAGCCATTGCCGTTTTTAGGTTCATGCAGATTAGTAACATTTTTTCCAACAAACTCTCTTCTCTTTATAACAGTCAAGGTAATGAGCCCAAGTAGCTTCCCACTGACCTGCTTCTTCAATTTGAAGACGCCACCAATCGTTATCTACAAAAATATTTACAGAAGGAGGTTCATTAAGGCTTTTTTTATAGATTTTTATGACCTCGCTCCAAATAGTTTTTGTACCTTCTGCTGCTTTGATAGCCTTATTCCAATCACCAGTTAAATTCTCTGCCTCATTAGCTGCTTCATAAGCAATTTCTCCTTCCTTTCTTGCCTCTTTCCAAAGCTCCATAGCGTTTTTCATATTTTCTTCATTCTTTTTTAAGATCTTTTCCTTTTCTTCTACTTCCTTACTCTTTGAATCTAATGCTGCCTTTTGCTGCTTTAAGTTCTCCTCCTTTTCGTCTACTTTCTTACTCTTTGAATCTAACGCTGCCTTTTTCTGCTCGAACGCTTTCTTTTCCTGCTCTAATTTCTCCTCGTCTAAGGACCCTACACTAGACTCCCTTGGAGACTCTATTTCTGGTGCCAGTTGTTGTGTCGTCCTGATGCTTTGAGCATGAGATGTGTCTGGCCGGCTGCCCTCTCTTTCAGGGTGATTTTTAGGATCATTCATTTGAAACCACCCCGACGGCCATTGGAATTTTGCTCCGAGGGCTCTTTTCAGTTCATCAGGTGAAGCGAGTGTGGAAAGAAGTCCACTCCTATCAAACTGGCCAAGCTCTGTAGAACGAAAATAATCTACCCATTTTTGGGCGTAAGAGAAAATAGGTGAACTTATTTCGGGGGGAACACGATGGATAAGGGCACCAACACTCGCCACGCTCGCCAGTATAACCCTCTTTTTCCAAAAAACTTTCTTTTGCTCTTCTGTTTTATTTTTCCGATTAGCAACGTCAATATTCTCTTCCGGCTCTACATTGTGAGCGTTAACCTCCTCTGTTTCGTTTTGTACTTCGTTAGCCGCTGGTTCTGCCTGCTGCTCTGCTTCTTTTTTAGAGTCACTCAAAGCTTCTTCTAATTGTTTAATTTTTTCATTAGCATCATTAATGTTCTTTTGTAACTCCACACTCTGAGCCTTAAGCGCCTCTGCTTCCTCTTTTATTTTCTTAGCTGCTGACTCTGCTACTTGCACCTGCCTTTTAGCTTCGTTGGTAGCTAGAACATTTTCATTTATTTCCCTTGCTACCTCTTCTTTGGCAACCTCAGCATTTTCATTTGCTTTTGCAAGCATCTCTTCAAGTACATCAATACGTTTTTTAGCTTCTTTCAAAGCGGCATCTGCTTCTCCTTGCTTTTGCTTAGCATTTTCAATGACCCCCTGAAGCTGAGTTATACGCGCCTCACCTTCGTTAGCATTTCTGGCCCCACTTGTTTTTTCTATGCTGGTACTGAGATCGGCATTGAGGTTATCAATAGCTGTTAAAATCAGCGTTACTGAGTCTACAAGGCCGTCTTCAATCCGTTGAGTCGCCTCTGACACGCTACTGCTAATCTCAGCAATCGCTCCCTTCACGTCTTGGTCAAACTTTTCTTGATCCTCTTGATTTTGTTTAGCTTTTTTTAAAGCTTCTTTTAAAGCTTCTTCTAACTCATGAATTTTTTGATTATATGTATCTCGTTGATTATTAATTTTATTCTCAAGATTTTTAGTACGCTCCTTAAGTTCTTGCAGGTCCTCTTCTATTTGTTTGGCAGCTAACTCTGCTACTTGCACCTTCCTATTTGCTTCCTCAGCAGCCTTATGGTGTCTATCTAATTCTGCTAATAATTTGTGTTGGTCTCCATCAGTAACATTTTTTTGAAAATTTTCGAGCTTCGCTAAGACTTCCCTAACAGTAGATTCTGCTTCTTGTTTGGCAGCTATCGCATTTTCTTTTGCTTTTGCAAGCATCGCTTCAAGTACATCAATACGTTTTTTAGCTTCTTTAAAAGCGGCATCTGCTTTTCCTTGCTCTTGCTTAGCATTTTTAATGACCCCCTGAAGCTCAGCTATACGCGCCTTATCTTCGTTAGCATTTCCGAGCCGACTTGTTTCTTCTATACTGATACTGAGATCGGCATCGAGCTTATTAATAGCTGCTAAAATCACCCTTACTGAGTCTACAAGGTCGTCTTCAATCCGTTGAGTCGCCTTTGACATATCCTCTGACATACTACTGCTGATCTTAGCAATTGCTTGCTTCACTTCTTTGTTAAACTCTCGTTGGTTTTTTTGAGTTGTTACAATTTTAGTATTGATGCCATCCCCATTAGGAGATGCCTTTGACTCCTCCATATTTTGCGCTGCTCTGTTTTTAGCTAGTTTTTCTTGAACTTTTTGTTCAGCAGCTGTAACGGCCGCTTTAGCTGTCTCAACATTTTCCTTTGCATTCGTAATAGTTGCCTCAGCCTCCAGCGTCTTTGTTCTATTTTCTTGCTCATGCTTAGACTGAGATGTTTTAAAATTGCTCTCCCTTGTGTAATCCTCCCTTATCTTTTGGAGTAACTGAGGAACACCCTGCGTGACAGCATTAGGCTCAACCAATTCTAAATACTTATCCAAGAGTTGTTTTTGCGTTGAAGGAGAAATAGAGGAGCTAACCTTGATCATTCTTATCACGGCTCTTCGATCGTCGCTTTCTCCTTCCTGTCTTGCTAGATAGTCTAGATGTCGCTTCTTTTCTTTCTCTTCTTCCGCTTCTGCTTGTTGTTTGCGCGACTCAAAAAGCGCGGCTCTATCTTTTTCAGCTCGCGTCCGTCTCTCCAACTCTTGTTCAGCAGCTGCGAGCTTTAACTCTTTTATTCTTAGATTGGCGCTAGCAAGCTGATGTTGAAGTAAATTAATTTGTGCATCGCTTGCTCCAGAAAAAGGTTGGGCTAAATCTGCTGAGTGTGAATGCCTTATTGAAGGCTGAGAAACTGCTACTCTTTGATCTCTAACAGCATCAGCTGCAGCAAGAATACGTTGAAGTCTCGCATGACTTAATCGTGAAGCAGGTTCAGTTATCAAATTAAATTGGCTTATCTCGGCTCTAATAAAGTTTTGAGCTGCATCTGGCGAATGTTCTGACTCAAGCGCTGTTGTGAGATGATTAATAATCTCTAAATTTTGACTTCGGTTTCCAGCTTCTTGAGCTTTGATGACATCATTTTCTCCATCACGAATAACAACCAGACGTTCCGCTCCAGTATTATCAGGATGAGCTGCTGCCTCGCGAAAATCCTCAAGAGTGATGAACTCTGGACACAAAGCCACCAGCGCAAGAAGTCCCACAACTCCTCCAACTTCTTCTAACGTTGGCAATGAAGTTAGTGTTGCATCAGGAGCTGATAGCGTTCCTAACAAGCTCAGCCCGGCTGAAGGCAGCTCAATCTCAAAAAAGTTGTTATTGCAGGCTAAACTTACATCTTCGGTGTAAGAGTTGAAATTAGAAGTGGATTGGGAGATGGAAGATTGAAGATAGGAGATAGGAGAAGAAACCTGCAATCTATTAGCGCAGCTGGCTTGGGCCAACTCGCTGACATAGTGAATGGGGCAATTTTCTTTACCCTCAATAACCTCATAGTAGCATCGCCCTGGCTCGCCCACGCGGGCGATGGAGGCTGTGGTGGGATCGAAGGTCATCGCCTCGTTATAGAGGTGGCCAGGATCTCTCCCTGTTGCAACATGATTTAAAAAATCACAATATTGAGCAGCTGTGACCACGTTCACTAACGTACCTACTTGAGCCTGGGCGGACGCATAAGCGAAGAAGATACTAAAATAAGTAAGGAAAAGGAATGAGCAAAGAGGTTTTTTCACGACTGTTTTTTCCCGGAAGAGAAACGACGCAAGAAATTACTTTCAGTAACTTAATAAAAGTTCTGCAATCTGCACCGCATTGAGCGCTGCACCTTTCAAGAGCTGATCCCCGCAAACCCAGAAAGCAAGGCCATTCTCGAAGGCGCTGTCACGACGAAGGCGTCCGACCTCACAATTATCTTTGCCAGCAACATGCAGTGGCATCGGATAAATTGAGGCAGCTGGATTATCGACTAAATCAATACCAGGAGCCTCAGAAAGCGCTTCTCGTGCGCGCGCAAGGTCGATTGGTTTTTTAAACTCTGCATGGACAGCAATGGAATGGGCACGATACACGGGCACGCGCACGCAGGTGATCGAGGCTACAAAGTCAGAAAGGTGCATGATCCGGCGACCTTCATTTTGAAATTTCATTTCTTCGCGTGTCGTCCCATCTTCTAAAAAAGCATCAACATGCGGCAGCAAATTAAACGCAATTTGATGAGGGTAAAGTTCTGGAGTGATCACCTCGCCCGCGACGAGTGCTTCTACTTGCTTGCGCAGCTCCTCGATACCACGCGCTCCTGAGCCAGAGACAGCCTGATAGGTTGAGGCTATGACACGCCGGAGTTCAAAGACTTGATGCAACGGATAAAGAGCCATTAAGGCAATTAACGTTGAACAATTAGGATTTGCAATAATACCAGAATGTTTTTTTACATCCTCAGGATTAATTTCAGGAACGATAAGCGGCACCTCTGGATCCATGCGAAATGCTGATGAATTGTCCACCACGACCGCCCCTGCACGCACAGCGTGGGGCACAAACTCTTTGGAAATGGCACCCCCAGCACTGAAGAGTGCAATATCGCTATTGAAAAAACTTTTTTCGGTGAGCGCTTCCACAGGTATCATCTCACCTCTAAATTCTAAAGAACTTCCTGCAGAACGGGGTGATGCCAGTAGCCTCAATGAAGTTATTGGAAAATTCCGTCGTTCTAACACACTCAAAAATTCTTTTCCGACCGCACCCGTCGCCCCAACAATGGCTAAGCGCCTGGGATTGCTGGCTGGCAATGGTGATGAATCTGCGAAAGAAGATGGTATCTGCATAAATTTTTAATTGACTACTTTACTCGCCTGCAGTCATGACTGCAAGTGAGATGAAAAAACAAAAACATTCATGCCATTATTTAAAAATTAACATCACAAACCAATCGCTAGAAGTTTTTGAAAAAAATTCTCCTGAGGCCGTCGCATATTATCCGATTTCAAGTTCACGCTTTGGCTTAGGAACAGAACCTGGAAGTTTTTGCACACCGATGGGGAAATTTTTTATTGAAGAAAAACTTGGCCATGCTGCACCCGAGCGGATGATTTTTGAAGGGAGAAAGCCAACAGGAAAAATTGCAGAGCTCCATGGTAACGAAGATCTGATCTTATCACGAATCCTTTGGCTAAGCGGCCTAGAGCCTCATAACGTCAACACTCGCGAGCGTTTTATTTATTTTCATGGAACAAATCAGGAAGAACTCATTGGCACGCCTGCAAGTCATGGCTGCATCCGATTGCGCAACGCAGATATCATTGAACTTTTTGATCTCATGCATGAAGGAGACCTTGTTGAAATTGTTAGTTAAAGCAAGCACGAAGATGCTTTGGAAAAATTTTTATGATTTTCTTTGTGCTCTTGTCATAACTAGCTTTAGAGTGAGGGCAGCAACTTGCTGAGAAAGGAGGCGAAATAAATTTATGAAAATCACTAAAGTACTTGCACTTGTCGCTCTTGCGACAGCTGCTCTTGCACTTGGCGCATGCCAATGTCAGAAGCCAGCACCAGCACCAGCTACAACTGGTCGCTCGAAGTAATTGCATTTTTATGCTACTACTTGCGGAGGTCGGGTTGCTTTACGTGACCCGGCCTTCTTTTTTTAGGTCACCTGGACAAACCGTTTTTATTACAAATTTTTATTATGTTTGAAGAAGGAGAAAAAGTCGTTTGTATTAATGATAAGTTCGAAGCGTTTCATAAAAGAATTTATCGTCAGCTTCCGATAAAAGGCGATGTTTACACAATACGCGAATGTTCTCTTGGCAGAACAAAAACAGGAGCGGCTGATCCAGGAATTAGCTATCGCGTACTTCTGCAAGAAATTGCAAATGATCTCGATCCTTACATGGATGAATCTATGGCGGAAGAACTTGGATTTCGCTCCGACCGCTTTGCACCTGTCGTCGGTATTGAAGAATCTTACGCTGAAAAAAATCTAGCTGCTATTGGAACTAGCCAAAGCCACTAGTTAGAGCTTTCCAGGCAGCTTTTTTTTTATTAAGCGGCTCAAGTTGATGACCCGCTATCGTAGGCTGGACTATGGACTATTGGGCAGAAAAAATAGGGCTATCATCAAAATTGATGGTTTACTAAAAACGGCAATGGATCGTTATAAATTAGCGCAATATGCTCAGCCTAAAAATGATTTTTCAGCCTAAAAACGGTGATGGGAGTGAGAAAATTAACGTAAGAGCTTAGTCTAATTTATTAACTCCCATCACCGTTTTTAGGCTTTATAATTTCAAAATTTTTCTTTCCAGCAGTCCATAGCCCAGTAGCTATTACTGCTACGATGATAAGATCAGCAACCAAATCAAAAAAAATCATTCGCCAAGAATCGATATTTTTTAGAAAGAGACTACTTATCCAAACCAAAAGCCGTATGCGTAAGCCGTGCCGCTTGATCAATTTGAGCTTCATCAACAATGACGGCAATCTTGATTTCCGAAGTTGAGATCATTTGAATATTGACGCCTCCCTGTGCTAAGGCTTTAAAGAGCTTTGCGGCCACCCCAGAGTGGCTTCGCATGCCGATACCGACAACGCTCAGCTTGGCGATACCAGCTTCTTTACGAACTTCGCCAGCGCCAATTTCTCCAGCAACGCGATCAATGATAGTCCCAATTTTTTCTAATTCATCACGATTCAAGGTAAATGAAATACTTGTCGTCCCATTATCAGAAACATCTTGGACAATAACGTCAATATTAAGCTGTGCCTCTGCAATTGCTGTAAAAATGCGAGCGGCAGAACCTGGATGATCAGGAACGTTTTTTATGGTTACCTTTGCTTGATTACGTTCAATGCTAACGCCACGAACAACATATTTTTCCATATCGGGAGTTTCCTCTTTTACTATTGTTCCTTTGTTTTTGTTAAAACTGCTACAGACCTCAAAAGAGACATCAAATTTTTTTGCAAACTCCACCGAGCGCGATTGCATGACTTTAGAGCCACTGCTAGCCATTTCCAGCATTTCATCGTAGGAAATGACATCGATTTTTTTTGCTTCTGGAACCACACGCGGATCACACGTATAGACACCTTCAACGTCTGTTAGAATCTGACATTGATCAGCATGTAGCGCAGAGGCAAGTGCTATGGCGGTAAGATCAGAACCACCACGTCCGAGCGTTGTGATTTCACCATTACTACTCTCCCCTTGAAAACCAGCTACGATCACAATGGCTCCTTCGCTTAAGTGCTGATGAATTTGTTGTGGCGTTACATCACTAATACGGGCTTTCATATGAACACCATCGGTGACAATACCAGCCTGTGCGCCTGTTAATGAAATGGCTTTTCCTCCAAGCTCTTCAATGGCCATTGCTGTCAATGCCATGGTTGTTTGCTCGCCAGTTGAGAGTAAAACATCCATCTCACGCTCTGTTGGTTTTGAAGAAACTTGTTTTGCTAATTGAATCAGCGCATCAGTTACCCCCGCCATCGCC
>JBIRBD010000161.1:0-3588 GCA_044326465.1 Chthoniobacterales bacterium | reverse complement strand
TTAAAACGGTGAAGCATACCCAGTGGGTACGTAAGCCGGTTGAAAAATTATTTTGAGGCTGAGCATATTGCGTTAATTTCCTCACTCCCATCACCGTTTTTAGGATGATGTTTGTAGGATGATGCTACGAAGAAAACATCTTCTATCTTCTATCTACTAGCGAGCAGCGCTGTCACCAGCGCGAGGTCTTCAGGATAGGTCACTTTAATATTGGGTTCACGATTTTCCACAAGGTGAACTTTAATGCCGTGATGAAGCAGCGCTGAGACTTCATCTGTAGGAGAAAATTTTTCTTGCAGCTGCTCTTTTAAACAGTGATCTAAATCAACAAGGCGAAACACTTGTGGTGTTTGCATGGCCCAAAGATTTTTGCGATCGATTGTTTTTTTAGCACAGCCATCATTATCTGAGAGATGAAGCGTATCAGTGACAGGGAGAGCCAAGGATGATGCTCCATGGAGATATGCTTTTTCTAAACAAAGGTTAACAAGTTCGGGCGTGATGAGTGGCCGTGCAGCATCGTGAATCGCAACAAAACGAATTTCTGGCGGAAGTGCAGCCACACCTCGTTGTACCGAGTGATGGCGACTGCTTCCTCCCGTCACAATTTTAGTCATCTTGCTGAGTTTAGGAAAATCTAGCGTAGCGATCATCTGCGAAAATTCTTTTTCCCGTTTTGGTGGAACGACCAAAATAATAACAGAGATCGATGGCGTTTCTGCAATAGCTTGCAGACTGTAACTAATCAATGGTTTTCCATGGATAGCGACCATTAATTTATCGTCACCAAAACGAGTGCTTGATCCTGCAGCTACGATGAGGGCGGCGGTCGGTGGTGGTGAAGAATGAAGAGGCTGCTCAGGCTGCAGGCTACAGACTACAGGAGGCAGGATTTTTTTTTCGAGATGTGGATTTTTAAAAGACATTTTTTAATCTCTCGAACAGGAGAAAAACCGCTTCAAAAATAGGTAAAGTTAAAACGATTCTTCAGTCTGTGGCCTTCAACTATTAAGCTAGCTAATAGTTGCCAGCTGCCTCTGCACTTCAGCACTCAGCTGTCGTCCATCGGCACGTCCATCAGCTCTGGTTTGCGCCGCTTTCATGACGGCACCCATCTCTTTTTTCGAGGTTGCGCCAACTTCTGCAATCGCTTCACTAACCAACGCTGTGAGTTCTTCTGTGGTCAATCCTTTTGGAAGGTAGGTTGCTAAAAGTGCAATTTCGGCTTTCTCTTTTTCAGCAAGCTCAGGGCGGCCTCCTTGCTCAAAACTCATTACAGAATCTTCTCGTTGCTTAATCTGTTTTCTCAAAACAGCCATGGCATCAGCATCGCAGAGTGATGAGCTTGCTCCACTTTGTTCAATCGCATTATATTTTAACGCAGATTTAACCATGCGAAGAGTATTCAATTTAAAAGCATCGCGTGCTTTCATGGCTTCTTTGAGGTCGTAATCAATTTGTTCAGTGAGATTCATAATGATAGGCGTTCAGGCTACAGGCTACAGGCTACAGGCGCAAGTAATGAACTGTGCATAAAAAATTTCAAACAAATTTCTTAGTTGTAAAGCAAACATTCTTTTCAAATTGGAAGGTCAAAAAAAATCCTGTATCCTGTAGCCTCTAATCTATAACCTGATTCTCATGTCACATCGTCCCATTCGCACCCGTTTTGCACCCTCACCAACTGGTCTTCTCCATTTAGGCAATGCTCGCGCTGCTCTTTTTAGCTGGATCTACGCGCGCAAGCATGCAGGGACTTTTGTTCTGCGCATTGAAGATACGGATCACAGTCGTAATACCCTAGAAGCTCGCCAGGTCATCTTCGATGGTCTCCATTGGCTTGGTATTGATTGGGATGAAGGTCCAGAAAAAGGTGGTTCCTATGGTCCTTATTTTCAAAGTGAGCGTAACGCGATTTACGAAAAATATTTTGAACGTCTCGAAAAAGCAGGGCATCTTTATGAAGATAATGGAGCGATCCGCTTTCGTTCACCCCGAGAAAAAGTCATGGTTAACGACCTCATCTGCGGAAGCATTGAGTTTGATCTTACCAATCCAGGAACGCATCCCGACATGACCATACGGAGAAGTGATGGGTCGTGGATTTTCCATTTTGTCAATGTTGTTGACGATATCGAAATGAAGATCAGTCATGTCATTCGTGGTGAAGATCATCTTTCTAATACGCCTAAACATCTGGAGCTCTATCGCGCCTTGGGAGAAGAGCCCCCTCAATTCGCACACATGCCACTTATTTTAAATCGTGATGGTAGTAAAATGAGTAAACGTGATGCCGGTGCCCATCTTAGTACTTATCCAGAGCAAGGCTATGCACCAGAAGCGCTTCGTAACTACCTTTGTTTGCTCGGATGGTCGCCAAAAGACAATCGTGAAATTTTAGATATGGCTGAAATTATTCAGCTTTTTGATCTTCCTCAAATCAATCGGCGTAGTGCAGCTTTTGATGCTGATAAATGTTTTTGGATGAATGGGCAGTATCTTCTTAAAATGGATCTTGCACGCTACGCAGAATTAGCGATGCCGTTTTTAGAAAAAGCAGGAATTAATTATGATTCCTGGGAGAGGCTTGAAAAAGTTTTAGCGATAGTAAAACCAAAAATAAAAGTGCTTGCCGAACTTCCAGAATGGGTTCGTTGCTTTTTTACAGAAAATTTTCCGTTTGATGAGGCCGCTGTAGCAAAAAATTTACGCGTGCCAGGAGTTGAGAAGCGCTTGCAGGCGTTAATAGAACGTATGGCAAGTGTTGAACCATGGGAACCACTGGCGATTGAAACAGCACTCAAAGAAACAGCAACAGCCCTCGGTGTGAAAACTGGAGAGCTCGTTCATCCTGCGCGTGTAGCCGTTAGTGGCCGTTCCGTGGGTGCCGGGCTCTATGAAATGTTTGAAGTCCTTGGGCGTGAGCGCACGATTGCGCGTTTAAAAGCTGCGCTTTTACTACCTGTTCAGACGTAATTGCTCATCTCCTTCTGACGAAGAACACGAGCAAAAAGTTGTCGGTTGTTAGTTGTCAGTTGTTGGTTATTTTTATTCGAAAGATTTATTTTTTAAGAGTCGCATTTTATAAGCCTCTTAGGGCAATGCTTCTTTTTTAGCAGCTAAGAAAAAGTTATTTCTTTACTATCAACCTAGAACCAACAACCAACAACTATTGCTTATCTCCAGAAGGAGATGAGCAATTAACTCCCACCACCGTTTTTAGAATGAAGAGCAAGGAGCCGGCGGTGCACAGGAGCTGAGTGGATTCTATAGCCAAATACCGAAGAATTAGGACAAAAAGATGCCGGATTTTGATCAAGGGCAAGGCGGAAGAATGAGCACTACCTGTTGGTAATGTGATTGATGAAAACGAAGCCATCGATCATAAAGACAAATTATTTTGTCCTAAGTATAAGGTTTTTGGCTATAGCCTCAGGAAAAATATTCTTTTAAAATTGGACCTGCTTCAGACACGCTCTAGATAGTCTTTGTTGCTAGTAAAAGACTGGCCAAAACAGAAAAAAAGGTCATCAAGAAAAAGGTCATCGAGGCAAAACTTGTTTAACTAGAGTGATTTAGTTTATTGAC
>JBIRBD010000198.1:0-2171 GCA_044326465.1 Chthoniobacterales bacterium | reverse complement strand
TAATATAAGGCTTGCGGTGGCTGTAGCTCAGTTGGTAGAGTCCAGGATTGTGATTCCTGTTGTCGTGGGTTCGAGCCCCATCAGCCACCCCATCTAAATACCGAAAAGCCCGTTAAATCTTGATTTAACGGGCTTTTTTACGTCTTAAAATCAGCTTCAAATCCTTTCACAACACTTAAAAACAACAAATTTTGATTTATTTTTTGACCTCCAGTCAAATAAACCGTTTTTAAGATATAATTTTGTTCACGGCAGTACGTTTCGTGCTGACGCGATTTTTTGAATGTTTGAAATTCCTTACCCATAAAGGTAGAAGGCTCAGTGATCAGACTTCATGTAAATGAAGTTGCCAACGCCGTCACGGTGGCGTGGCTTGTAACGCAAACAGTGCTTGGTCTCCAAGTTCAGTTAGCTTACGGAATCGACTTTCCTAATCGCTCAATGCTTTAAGCAATATGCGATAAGGGGGAAAGTTCCAGTTAGCGTATGCGGCAACTGTGTGGGCTTGGTGTCGAGTTGGCTCCTATACGGCGCTGCCTTGAAAAGGGGGAAGCAGGGCAATAGTGCTCTGTATAAGGAGTCCAAATGGACAAGCAAACTTTGAAAAATCACATCGCGGTTCTGAAAAAGATTCGTGATGCTTGCAGTAGCCAACTCGACATTGGAGCGTTGACTGAATTGAACGAAACGATTGAAGCCTTAGAAAAGCAGATTGCGATTCGTTACAGCGCAGAGGAAGTCGCAAGACTGATTCCGCGTGTATTTCAGGTGATTGCGGTGGTGGTCAGCATAGTGACCAATATCCGTGATTTCATGAAATGAACAGGTTGAGCCCCCAAGCCCATTCTTTGTTTTTTAAATTATGAATATTGGTAATGCTATCCAACTTGTGCGAACTAAGCGGAAACTCTCGCAAACAGAGTTAGCAGCTCGTGCGGGCATTTCTGTGTCCTATCTTTCGCTTTTAGAAAGATCAAAACGTGATCCTGCTCTTTCAATAATTGAAAAAATTGCCGCTGCGCTCAGTATGCCAATTGAATTACTGTTTTTTCTTGGCGCTGAGGGAAATGAACTCGGCAATATGAATAAAGAATTAGCAGGACAACTTGCTTTTACTGCGTTGGAGCTTATGAATGAGCCTGCACCTCATCAAACCACATTATCCATGTGAGCCAATCGGAACAATTTCCAAGCTGGCGAAAGCACTTGGAAAAGAGGAGTCATTTCTGCGCGAGTTAGCCAATAATGCAAATGGAATGTACAGAGAGGTGATCATTGAGAAAGCAAACAAAAAACCTCGTTTAACTTTTGATGCGCAAGGTCAATTGAAAGACGTGCATGAAAGCATAAAAAATCGAATATTGTCCCGCGTTCGATTCCCAGAGTATTTACATGGCAGTCTTAAAGGATGCAACTATGCAACAAATGCTGCTCTGCATACAAATAAAAAATTCATTATTTGTGAAGATGTTCAACAGTTTTTCCCTTCGGTTTCATCTTTATTGGTAAAGGACATCTGGAAAAATTTATTCCATTTTCCCGAAGAAGTTGCCGCACTACTTACCGCCCTCACTACTAAAGACGGGGTGATACCGCAAGGCGCAAAAACCAGTTCCTATCTAGCAAATTTGGTTTTTTGGAGAGATGAGCCGCTGTTACAAGCAAAACTTGCACAAAAAGGCATAGTTTATTCACGATACGTTGATGATATTGCTATGTCATCTAAATCATATTTGCCAAAATCTGAACAAACGAAAGTAATCGCTGAGGTATATGGAATGCTTAGAAAGCATGGGCTTTTTGCATCAAGAAAAAAAGGGAAACATCAGGTATTTTCTTCATCACAGCCCATGCTGGTTACTAAACTTATAGTGAACAGAAAACCATCGCTTAGTAAAGAAAAACGATCTCAAATACGTGCACAAGTTCACAATGCAACCAAATCACTATCCATTGAAATATTAAACAGTGCAGCACAAAGTGCAGGTCAACTTGGACGCTTTCATCCTGCAGAAGCGAAGCGTTTGAAGTTGGATATACAAAAAGCTAAAAATACTATTAATCGTTAATTGCTATATCTTTTATAGCTTCTTAGGCAATAAATACGCCGGTTAGAGGCCAAGTATAGCATTTTTTTCAGCATCCAATCTGAATAATCAATTAGCCCAGAC
>JBIRBD010000187.1:0-2473 GCA_044326465.1 Chthoniobacterales bacterium | reverse complement strand
TCACTTTTTCAACATACAAGTTACAGTGGTCTGGATTCCCGCCTCCGCGGGAATGACGCTGGAGCGAGGGATGCCGCTCCTTTTAATTCTAAAATTTTCCCGCTCGGCTGAATGGGTACCTCCCACAAAGAGCACAAAGACTACAGAAAGAAAACACAAAGAATTTTTTAAGAAAAAAATTCTAAGTACTAAATGACCAAAGCAAAAATCCTGTAGCCTGTAAACCTGGTGCCTGGACCCCTCTTGCCGTCACTTAATTCCTTAAGTTGACGGCATTGTGTGAACGGGTGCTTGGACAGAGTCCACCTACCACCCTAAAACAGTTGCAAAAATCAAGGGCGCTACAATAGAGGCATCCGACTCAATCACATACTTAGGCGTTGTAATTCCTAATTTTCCCCAGGTGATTTTTTCATTAGGAACGGCTCCTGAATAACTTCCATAGCTCGTTGTGGAATCGCTGATCTGGCAGAAGTAGCCCCAGAGAGGGATCTCTGGCCGTTGTAAATCTTGATGCAACATGGGAACAACACAAATTGGAAAATCACCAGCAATGCCACCGCCAATTTGAAAAAATCCCAGAGAGCCTTCGCCGCTTCCTGAGAGAATCTCCGCATTATTTGTATACCAACTGGCTAACTCCATCATATATTCAATGCCTGTACGCACCGTGTGCACTTTTTTCACATCACCGCTCATGCAATGCCCGGCGTACATGTTGCCCAACGTGGCATCTTCCCAGCCAGGCACAAACATCGGCAGGTTTTTTTCGGCAGCAGCTAGCATCCAACTATTAGCCGGATCAATTTGATAACTCTGCTTTAATTTTCCACTACGGAGAATTTTGTACATGAATTCATGAGGAAAATAGCGCTCCCCAGCTTGATCAGCAGTAACCCATTCTTCCAAAACTGCTGTCTCAATCCGGCGCATTGCTTCCATTTCTGGAATGCATGTATCGGTCACACGATTCATATGGCGCTCAAGCAAAGCCTGCTCATCTTGCGGTGTTAGATTGCGGTAATGGGGTACCCTCTCGTAATGATCATGGGCAACAAGATTAAAAATATCCTCTTCCAAGTTGGCACCGGTACAACAAATGGCATGCACTTTATCTTGCCTAATCATCTCGGCAAGCGAGAGCCCAAGCTCCGCTGTGCTCATTGCTCCAGCCAATGTCATGAACATCTTTCCACCACTGGCAAGATGCGCTTGATAACCATGAGTTGCATCTTTCAATGTCGCGGCATTGAAGTGACGAAAGTGGTGTTCGATAAATTGAGAAATGGATCCGGAATTTTGCATAAGTGAATTATTTTAACCTAAAAATGGTGATGGGAGTGAGAAAAATATCTTTTTGTTTCTCTATATTCTTTGTGACTATTCCTTTTTTGTCGTTATTTTTCTTTTTCTATACAGATCGTACCCCACGTAACTTTCATCGAAGAAGTCGCCCCTGGAGCCACATTTTTTCTACTTTCGGCGACGTTACCTGACTCGACGCAGAGAAATTTTTGATAGTCGTCATCGTGAAGATCTGGCCATGCGTGTGACTTTAGAATCCATGGATTCCAAACCACCGTCGACTGCGAATCTCTTTTTTCAATACGAATTAAGCGCTGCAAAGAACGATCGTTAATTTCAATCGTTCCAGTTGATTGGAGATAAATGCGATTTGTTTCTCCAACAATGGGAATGGCATCAGAAATTTCATGCTTGCAGGCGAGATCTTCTACTTTGTCGAGATAATCTAAATTTTTTAGGCCTGCAATAGTGACTTGCGAAATATCTCCGACAAAAAAATAAGCATGAAAACAATCTTCAAAAATAAAATCATGCTCTGTTGTATTGGTAAGTAGGAGCTCTAAGGTCAGCTCGCTTGAAATTGTTACAATCAGCTGAGCCTTTACTGGAGGCCATCCAGAAGCAATCATTGGTTCTGAAGGTAATTCAAAACGCAACAAAACAGCCTCTTCGGATATCATTTCTGTTTCTACGAGTTTCCAATCAGTAGTGCGTGCAAAGCCGTGCGAAAGTTTTTCTCCTTCATGGATTCCAAACCATGGAAAACAAATTGGTATACCTCCATGAACAATTTTCCCATGAGCCCCCTTCATAGCTTCACTTGCAAATAGCAACGGAGCCTCTCCCTTTTTTTGAAAGGAAGTTACATGGGCACCCTGTAAATAGATTTCCGCCATACTGACGCTTGTTGTCACAAGAATTTTTTGTAATTGATCACTATCGTTTAAAAAGCTGATATAGCTTGGTATTTCGAACTGCTGAAGATTTTCTTTATTCATTGATATTGATAAAAATAAGAAGTGTGATGACCCTAAAAACGTGAATGAAAATGAGAAAGTTGGCGTAAGGAGTTGGATTTGAAGATGGCTGTTGTGAAATCGCAGCTAACCTGCACGGTTAGTGAGGCTTTAGAACGAACAGCTTCAGGCCAACTATATTGCGTCAAATT
>JBIRBD010000202.1:0-2104 GCA_044326465.1 Chthoniobacterales bacterium | reverse complement strand
GTCCTTTCTGTTTTCAGCTGCGTTCTCGGATCTTGCTGACAACAAAAAATAAGATCGTAAAAAACCTAAAACTCGCACGCGAATGGTATATAAGTTGAGCTTGGATAAAAAATACTCGTCACCCGCTACTCGCCACTCGTTACTTTACCGCATAAATTCTAGCTTCCTGCCTCAGGAAACATATTCTTTTTAAAATTAGCATTCCCTGGACAGCCCTAATTAAAATTATGTTATCTCAAAAAAAGATTATTCTCATTTCTTCTTTCCTTGCGATTGTCGTTGTTGGGATCTCTTATTATCTGCGTCCTATGAAGGAGGTGCTTGATAAAGGAGGAAAAACTAGTGCGGCGGTGCCTGTCCTCTTAACCAATGTTGTAACCCAGGATTTTCCTATTTATCTCGATGGTATTGGTACGGTGCAGCCATTTCGTTCGGTCTTAATTCGTGCTCGCATTGATGGGATGCTCGACAAAGTAGTTTTTAAAGAAGGAGATAATATCAATGAGGGAGATCTTTTAGCAGTCATCGATCCTCGGGCTTATCAAGCGCAGCTTGATCAAGCATTGGCAAAAAAAGATCAAGATCAAGCAAGTCTCAACGATGCAACGCTTGCGCTTTCTCGAAGTAGTGATTTGATACAACGCAATGTTTTGGCTAAGCAAGATTTTGATAAGGCTCGCTTTCTTGTTGATCAATTAAAGGCTCTTGTTGCTGCTGACCAAGCTGCTGTTGAAAACGCTCAAGTGCAATTAGGGTACACACAAATTACATCTCCGATTACTGGTCGTGCAGGAGTGCGTCTTGTCGATCAAGGAAATCTTATCCATGCCAACGATGCAACAGGTATTGTTTTGATTAATCAGATGCAGCCGATCTCTGTTCTTTTTACGCTGCCAGAAAAAAACCTCTTGTCCGTACAAGAGCAATTCGGTAGTAACCCGTTAAAGGTGCTGGCACTTGATCATAACAATACAAAGCAGCTTGCAGAGGGAACGCTGAGTGTTGTCGATAATCAAATTGATCAAACAACAGGTACGGTAAAACTCAAAGCAATGTTTAGCAATCAAGACCTAAGTCTTTGGCCTGGTCAGTTTATTAATTGCCGTCTTCTGCTGAAAACATTGAAAGATGCTATTGTTGTTCCTACAGCGGTTGTACAACGAGGGCCGAAAGGATCATTTGTTTATGTTGTTAATAGTCAACAAAAAGCTGAAATGAGAAGGGTTGAAATAGGAGAAGCAGAGGGAGGCTTTACTTTAATTAAAGAGGGATTGTGCGCTGGAGAGAGTGTTGTTATTGACGGTCAATATAAACTCAGGCCGGGCTCAACCGTTGTGGGACAATAAAAACTTCCCTTCTTGATTCAACAACAAGAACGCGCTACCTCTTTAAGCAATGAAAACCTCATCTCTCTTTTTTGCAGTTATCGCATTCTCCTTTTTATCAGGCTGTGCAACGGGACCGGCCGTTGATCCTCAGGTAACCGCTGTGGTGAGTGCCCATCATGTAGATCAAGGCACGTATGATAAAATTTCTCATGGCCAGTCTCTCGACTATAACGACCTTACTAACCTTGTAAAAAGTAAGGTTCCATCATCCATCATCGTTGGTTATTTGCGTTCAACGGAGAAAGTTTATCATTTTAGCAATCAGCAGCTTCGCCACTTGCGCTCACTTGGAGCTAAGCGAGAAGTTATTAATTATCTCAATGAGACGGAAGGATTTTATGGACCGCCTCGTTCAGCCTCTCATGGACTCAAGGTTCCAAAGTATGTTCGTGACAATACGATGTTGAATCAAGACAAGCAGCCGTTCTTCTATAACGAACCAATCATTGATGATTGGTATGATTCAGCCTATGAGGAATCGTGTTACAGTCCGTTTTCGTTTAATTGAAATTAACTCTATTTTCAAAAAAGTCTTACGAATTAGAATTTCTTCAAAACACTTCAACCTAAAAACGGTGATGGGAGTTAATAAATTAGCGTAAGGGCTTGGTCTAAAAATGATTTTTAAAACGGCGAAGCATACCTGGAAGGTACGTAAGCCGGTTGAAAAATCATTTTGAGGCTGAGCATATTGCGCTAATTTATAACGAGCCATT
>JBIRBD010000142.1:0-4882 GCA_044326465.1 Chthoniobacterales bacterium | reverse complement strand
GGAAAAGCAGAGGATGCAACGAGTTGGGGTAATGCTGCTGCTGCTGCTTCCTGGGCCTCTGATCGTTTAGCTAAAGCCATTGAAGCGCGAGCTGTTGGAACCGATGCAAAACTTGAGGAGGCCACCCGCTGGGAAGAGGCAGCTAGAGAAGAGCAAAAAAGAAGTGACTATAACCTCAAAGTCATCGAAGCCAGAGTCGCAGGAAAAGAAGAAGATGCAAAGAGTTGGACCAATGCTGCTTCGGGTGCCCAATATGCCTCCGATCGCTTAGCCAAAGCGATCGAAGCGCGAGCTGTTGGAACCGATGCAAAACTTGAGGAGGCCACCCGCTGGGAAGAGGCAGCCAGAGAAAGGCAAAAGCAGAGTGACTATCATCTCAAAGCTATCGAGACCAGAGCTCAGGGAAAAGCAGAGGATGCAAAGAGTTGGAGTAATGCTGCTGCTGCTGCTTCCTGGGCCTCTGATCGTTTAGCTAAAGCCATTGAAGCGCGAGCTGCTGGAACGCGTGAAAAATTGGAAGAGGCGACCCGCTGGGAAGAGGCAGCAGCATTAAATCGTCAAGCATACGAGTATTGGATCAACGCAACTCAAGAACGTGCAAGAGGAAATAATGCAGGCCCTGCTGGAGCAGCACACTGGGATAGAGAGGCTCAAAAAAAATTCAATGAAGCAAAGGCATTAGCTGATGGGATCAAAAACGAAAGGAAGTAAAAAGGGGAGTCTTATTTTCGATTTCAGTCATTTTTAATTGATACCGCTTGTTTGTAGGATAGTAATCGGGGTCATAGTCGAAAGTAGCACCAAGTTAAGAGGCTTTTGTGATTGCTTTTCAAACCAGCAAAAGCCTTTAGAAAACATCTCGTCATTCCTCCCTAGGCGTCATTCCCGCGGAGGCGGGAATCAAGGAGACCGTAGAATTTAGCTTTGTTCTCGAAGCAATAAATTCTCGCATAAGCGTTCTAAAATAAGGGATCTTTTTGAAAAACCTTCTCGCGGATCTTCTCGGTGCTCCCACCCTCTTCGAGCTAAATTAGAAGTAACTCCCGTATACAATGTTCCATTGCGTTGACTAGCTAAGTATAAACTGCAAATTGTTTTATTGTATCAAATGCAAAGCTAAGATCCGCGGCGTACTGGTTTTCCGCCTCCGCGGGAATGAGGTTAATTTTATATCGGTTTGTAATTCTGAAAAATCATTTAATTTTGAATCGATTTTAATATGTTTTTTTCTTTCCTAGATTGTTTTTGAGGCGATTTCATAAATAGAGAATCATCCCAAAAGCCTCTTAACTTAGTGCCAGCCTGGCCCCCTTTGCCGTCACTTAAGTCTTCCGCTGCCTATACCATTCCACAAATTTTGGAATGCCTGTTGCAATCGGCGTTTTTGGGTTATAGCCCAAAAGTCTTTTTGCTTTGCTGATGTCAGCGCAGGTAAGAGGCATGTCCCCTTTTTGTTCGGGAAGTTTTTCGATAATAGCATTACGGCCGATTGCTTTTTCAAGCGTTGCAATTAAAGCGGAGAGCGTAGTGGTTTCACTTTCTCCTAAATTAAAAATGTCAAAGAGTGGGCCGTTATAGCGCATGGCTCCTAATACGCCTTGTACAATATCATCAATGTAAGTGTAATCGCGGCGCGTTGTGCCATCCCCAAATTGCTTGATAGAACGGCCCTGGGCAATGGCATCAGTAAAACTATGGATGGCAAGATCGGGGCGTTGTGCTGGTCCATAGACGGTAAAAAAGCGAAGGCATATTGTTCTTATCCCGTAGAGGTAAGAAAAATTTCCGCAGAGGTGCTCACCGGCTAATTTTGTTGCCGCGTAGGGGCTTAGTGTTTGTGGTAGAGGGAGATCTTCACGAAAGGGAACAGTCTGTGCTAATCCATAAACTGAAGAGCTCGATGCAAAAAGAATACGCTCACAACCAGCCTCGCGTGCGGCTTCTAGGACATGAAAAGTACCATTAATATTTGTCTCAAGGTAAAGTTTTGGATCTACGATTGAGGGGCGAACACCAGCGCGTGCTGCGAGATGGATGATCACTTCTGGTTTTGCCTGAGTAACTACTTTTTTCGTTGCCTCTGCATCACGTAGATCGATTTCAGCAATTTTAATCTCTTTATTAATCTCCTCAAGATTGTTCCGCTTGATCGCTGGATCATAGAAATTATTAAAATCATCGATCACCGTCACGGCATGACCGTCACACAATAGTGAGCGGACAACATGCGACCCAATAAAACCAGCTCCTCCTGTAACAATGACATTCATAAAAATAGGCTATAAAGGCTAAAGGCTAAAGACTGAAGGCTAAAGGCTGAAGAAAAATTTTTCCCGGACTGTAAACGGGAGCGTGAAAATTTTAGAAAGGAATCGTTGTATCGATGGTAACAGAGCATGAATCATCAAATGGTATCTCTATTTTTGAAAAACTATTTTTATCTATGGGAGACAATCTAACGATCACCTCTTGATTTGTAGATGTTGTAGAAACAACTTCGGCAGAGAAGAGGTTTTTTCCCATGCTTATGCGTGCCTGCTGGTGAGGTTCTATTTTTTTAGCAACGCGTCTTGGAAAAATGGCTTCAATCGTTCCAGCTTGGTCGATGAATGTTGCGCGATTGCTTGAGAAAACATGTTGCGAGTAATTCCAAAAGGTGAGGCCAGAGCCGAGTGTTCCGAGGACCAGGATGATGAAGACAAGTCGCGAGCCGCTGTTCATTGATTTTGCAAAGGAGTGTTAGGAAGGTGAATGTCATGAGCATCGGGCCAGAAGTAATAGTTTGAAATACAATTCAGGCGAATAAGTGTAATTAACTGGCCTAGCTCCTCAGGATGTAGCTGCTTTGATGCCATCTCTAAAATTTTGAAATGACCGCTCTTTTTAAAAGCTAAGAGATCTCGATTGATAATTCCAAAAGGTCGGTTCGTTAGATACTCCTCGATTTTAGGATCGTGAAGTTGTTCTAATGTTGGCTTGAGATTGTAATAGACTAAAAAAGGGAGAGCATTGACATTTCATTGTAGCTGGAAGGAATAAATCAAACAGGCGGAAATGACAACAATACAAGCGTTTGCTAGAATTTTGCGACTACTGTTAATGAGTGTTTCCAATGTATGAATAAAAGGAAGGCTCAACAATGGAAGGATTGGCAACATGTATACCATTCGCCAGCCCAACCAATAAACTTGGAGGTTGTTAATAAAATTTCTAATCCAAGAGATATTAAAAAAAGCGTCTCTAATTTACAGGTTTTTAAACAATGTGGTTTTCATTAAAAAATAGGATGAATTAATCCTAGCCCCAATGCTGGTTACTTAATGAATTAAGTAACAGCAAGGGATTCAGGTTACAGGGCTACAGGCACCAGGTCAAATAGGCCTGCGGCAAAAAGAACAAATTTTATTCAACGAATGTTATCTTAAGTAAACTGCATTAACCCTAGCTCGAAAATTTCATACCATACTTGCAGAATAAGATGAAGAAGCTAGCCTCTGTATCATGAATTTTTCACCGTCGATGAAACTCACGAGCTTCATTTTTTTTCTAATGTTTGCACCTCTTGTTGCAGGACCGCAAAAGACCAATCCCATCTCGCAAGAAGATATTCAGCAAATTTCACGTTCTGGGTCGAGCGAAGAGAGCCCTTTCCTTATCGAGCGTGAAGCTGCTCAGCAAGCACTTGCTACAGCGGCTAAGAGTGGAATGAATAATCCTTTTCCTGCAAAACATTCTTTTAAAAAACAAATAGGAAACTTTTTTTCTCATCTTGCAGGGACGTTCAAAATAGGAACTAAAGCCACCCCCCCTTCGATGCAACTACTGCTAGAGCCTTCGGCGTTTTCTGTCGCTGATACGCCGGAGCTCAGCATTACTTTTAAAATTACTAACAATAAGAAAGAGATCATGATGTTGAATTTTTCAACCAATCAACGCATTGATATTCTCGTAAAAAATGTAAGTGGCGCCGTTATCATGCGCTGGTCTGAAGATCGATCGTTTGATCCAATGCCAGGGCTTGTTGCTATCAACCCTGAGGAGAGCGTTATTTATACCGAAAAAATTCCTACAACGATGATGAAAGATGGGAATACCTATATCATTCAGGTTTCACTTGTTGATCAAGAAGGGTATACGCTATCACAGCAAGTTACTCCAGCAGTCTCGTTCTTGGAGAGCGACTTAACGAGTGAAGAGTGAAGAGTGAAGAGTGAAGAGTGAAGAGTGAAGAGGAACTCTTCAACAACAAGCACCTGCTATGCTTTACGCGTCACCTTTTATTTAGATAGCCTAAAGAAAGTTATTGCCAATTTTTTCTTCTCTCCCTATCGTCCTCTGACTGTTCATCAAAACTAATTACTATGTCTGAAAAATCTATCGAAGAAAAAGTACGCGATATCATTGTCGAGCAACTCGGCGTGACCGCTGAACAAGTCACTCTCAACGCTTCCTTCATTGAGGATCTTGGCGCCGACTCACTCGACACTGTCGAACTTGTGATGGCGTTTGAAGAAGAATTCGGTGTTGAAGTTCCTGATGAAGATGCTGAAAAGCTTCAAAAAGTTGGTGATGTCGTCACCTATATTGAAAGTCACAGCAAAGCATAGAAAATTGCTATTTGTTGAGTAGGCCTCAACAAAAATCTAAGAAGTAAAGGGTAACGGTTTTTTAAAACCGGGACCCTTTTTTTTGTATCCATTCACATGAACGGATCAGTAAAGAGTGAATTAACCTAAAAACAGTGATGGGAGTTAATAAATTAGCGTAAGGGCTTGGTCTAAAAATGATTTTTAAAACGGCGAAGCATACCTGGAAGGTACGTAAGCCGGTTGAAAAATCATTTTGAGGCTGAGCATATTGCGCTAATTTATAACGAGCCATT
>JBIRBD010000032.1:0-15465 GCA_044326465.1 Chthoniobacterales bacterium | reverse complement strand
TGACGTGAAGATCTCACTTTTTCAACATACAAGGTTAAAAGAAGTTGCGCTGTTGTAATACCATGACGCGAAAAATATTTTTTATAAGCTGCCATCAATGCAGGTTGTCCAACAGCAGCTGCCGCCTGCTTTCCAGCAACATCATTGGGACATCCACTCTATCTCAATACATGAACACCAGCTGCAATCGCAGCACTGCTAACAATCACGCAGGGTTAATCAATGCAGAAACTTCTTTCGCAAAACGCCGAATCTGCCTCGCATCAATTTCACAACCTCCTGGCTTTGCCAAGACGCCGGTTCCGAATTTTAAAACGACTGTTTTTTTATGGATACGCTAAAAAAATGTTGAAATGTTGAATACAGCTGGCCGGGAGGCCGCTGGATAGACTGCCGAAGGCAGCCCGTAGGGCGAGCCGAGCGGGCGCGAGCGAGTCAAATGTTGAATGGTTGAAATGTTGAAGGCTCTGTACACGAGAATTTTTGAACAAAATCGTAACTACCAACATAGTCCAAGGAGGAAGAAATTCACCGCAATCCTCGGCTGTGGTGAATTCTTTTTTATAACGTTGGTAGTTACATAAAATTGTAACTTGTTGAATAACATACAAAATTGCATGGAATTATTAACGGATTACAAATTTATTTAATTTTTGTCGTGTACAGAGGGGCTGAAGGCTAAAAGGCTAAAGGGGCTAAAGGCTAAGGGCTGGCTAAAGGCTGGAGGAAGAAAGCAGGCTCGTAATCAAAGTCAACAGCGATTAGAAGCTGGCCGCATAGATTTTACTAGACCGTGAAGCACCTTCTCAGGTTCCTTCATCAGTTAAGTTAAAAGCATGTAATTTAGTATGGTCGCCCATAGTCAACTAAATTGAAGAAAAAAATTTAGCGAATCAAAAACATGATGTAGCAGACTCGTAATTTCTGCTGTTCCGAGTCTTTAGTCTTTAGTCTTTAGCCTCTTCTGAAAAAACACCCATCTTACGGAACTTGGCATAACGCTGTTCCAAGAGATTGTCGATGGAATCTGTTTGAAGTTCTTCCAAAGCCGCGAGAAGAGCATTGCTCATTGTTATAGCAATGGCTTCAGGATCACGATGGGCTCCACCTTGTGGCTCGGAAACGACGCCATCAATTAAATTTAATTCACTGAGATCATTAGCCGTGAGTTTTAAAGCTTCTGCTGCCTCAGGAGCATGGCGTCGATGCTTCCAAAGAATAGCAGCGCAACCTTCTGGGCTAATGACTGAATAGTAGGCATTTTCGAGCATGAGGACCCGGTCGGCTACAGCAATCCCCAAAGCACCACCTGAGCCACCTTCGCCAATAATCACAGAAATAATCGGCGTGCGGAGCAACATCATCTCACGAAGATTGACAGCGATTGATTCAGCGATATGCCGTTCTTCAGCACCAATACCTGGATAAGCACCAGGCGTATCGATAAAGGCAATAACTGGAAGAGAAAACTTTTCTGCCATACGCATCAAACGAAGAGCTTTGCGATATCCCTCAGGGTGTGGACTTCCAAAGTTACGAAGAACATTTTCTTTAACATTGCGGCCTTTTTGCTGAGCAATAACAACACAAGGATGTCTTCCTAGTTGAGCAATGCCGCAAGGCATCGCTTTGTCATCACCAAAAAAGCGATCACCATGAAGCTCGATAAAATTGGTGAAGCAGCGATCAATATAATCAAGCGCATAGGGGCGCGCCGGATGACGTGCAATTTGGACACGTTGCCATGGGGTCAGGTTTTTGTAGAGATCTTGCTGCATTAGCTCCATTTTTTCACGCATACTCTGAATGCGATCTGTATCTTTTGGGGTTTTTGAAATAAGCTCTGTAAGGCATTTTTCTAAATCGAGAAGAGGTTGTTCAAAATCGAGTGGTTGAGGAATCATTTTAGGAGATAGGAGATTGGAGATGGAAGATCGGAGGTGGGAGTTTCTTGCACAGGTAAATTTTAAAAAGAAGATCTCATTTCCTGCCACACGCTAGTGAATAGTAACCGGAGTTTCTTTCCCAACGAACGGAAAAATTTCATTAATATCAGTTGCTGAGAGAACATATCCCGAAGGCATGCCTTGTGAAGCCGACGTGGATGAGGCTTCAGCATTAGTTGAGGTTATGGCACTTGATGAAGCTGCTCTCATTGTTGCTGGAGCCGTGACGATATTTCCTGAAGAACGTAAAATAATAGTGCGTTCACTTTCGAGATATTTTTTGTCACCAAAGGCTGCGCGCTTACCTCCGACCATTGCGGTTTTATCCACAATGTTTGTTGTAATAGGGGTTTTAGATGGACCTGTATCAGGCGTTGAAAGCAAAGTATAATTTTTTAAAAATTGATCATGATCGAGCAGTGTCAAAAGATGAGCATTGCGGTCGATATCAATGCTAATCTGGAGGCGAGGAATGAGGAGCAGCTCTCCGATTTGAAGATTGATATTTGGCAGTCTATTAACGTGTTGAATTAGCTCGGCACTTGATTTTTGGCGGCTTGCAATGCGAGCGAGCGAGTCCCCTTTAATAACTGTGTAGCAATCTTTGTTGGCCGTCGATGAGGCAGAGCAAAGAAGCTCCATGTTGATTTTACCAAGAGCAGCCATTGCCGCACTTCGCTTCGAAGAGTCTGGATAAGCTTGCAACCATGTTTGCCAAGAGGTCTGAGCTTCCATTAATTTTCCTAAGTTCTGCAAAGCAACTGCAGCATCAAAGGCAGCTAGGCTTGGATCTGGTGCCGGAGCGACTATAGTAGGAGTTTCTGTTTTTTTATGAAAAAAACGATGGGAATTGTACCCAATACCGTAAGGTTTGAGAAAAAGTTCATAGCCGCAAAAAGCAGCTGAACCAAAAACCAGGAGAGCGACGCCAAGGAGAATTAATATTTTTGAGGTTTTCATGGAAGGATGGTCTTGTTATTTAGGGATATAGCAATGATCGAGTAATAACCGATTCTAACTAATTAACCCTCTTTTTTTCCATTCACCAAGATTTTCTCCTGCTGAACGCTGAATCATATCCATAGTGAATTTTAGAAGACAAGCCTCCCATGCATCATCCACACCTTCAATCAAGGTGGCCATGGCATCATCACCGTTAGTTATTTCTTGTGCAATGCGTTCTAGAACATCTGATTTTGGCTGTTTTAATAAGACTTCTGAGACATCTGTTTTTTTAAAAAGAAAACCGTAACGAAGCATTTTAAAGTGCTCTGGGAATGTTTCGAATAACTCTGCAAACTCGCGAGCCTGTTCGCCAAAGCCTTCAAGGAGAATCTTATTAATATGCTGCGGCGCCAAAATTCGTGGGCGTTCGGCATGAAGTTGACCATAGCGTACACGGACGGTGCCAACCTGATCCATTGGTTCTGTAACCAACTGAAAACGAAAACTCGTTTGAGCATATGTTTCAATGGCTAAGCGAGGCTTGACCAGAACACGTGTGTTCTCGAGCGCATAATTAAAATCGTCGGGAGATATCATGGATCTTATTTTCAGAATACTAACTTTAAAAGCAGGCTTGGCGGATAGAAAACATAGAAATGGTCTTTAAAATAACCATTTGTACTTCTTTATCAATGAAGAAGCTTGAATTTATCGTTGAAAAAAAGAGATGCAATCTTCAAATGAAAGCAAATCCAAGCGGCTTCCTTACTAGAATCCTAAAAACGGCAATGGATCGTGGTAAATTAAATTTTCATTAAATTGCTCTGTACACGACAAAAATTAAATAAATTTGTAACTCGTTAACAATTCCATGCAATTGCGTATGTTATTCAACAAATTGCAATTTTGTTCAGAAATTGTCATGTACAGAGATTAAATTGGCATGTTATTCCATAAAACCTAGCTTCTAGTCCCAGGAAAAATATTCTTTTTAATATTAGCATTCCCTGGACAGCTTCTCTTCGAGCTGCTGCCAGCGAAGGAAATTTTCATTCATTGCAGTCTCAAGGTCAGCTAGCTGATTTTCGATCTGAGGAATTCTTTTCGGCTCTTTTTTATAAAATTCTGGATCGCATAGCAGCGCTAAGAGGGATTCTTTTTTCAATTCCAATTGCTCGATAAGCAGAGGGAGCTCTTCAAGTTCTTCCTTTTCACGTTTGAGTAAGAGGCTAGAGGTTGGGCGAGGGGGCAGAGGCTTTTTTGATTTTGAGATAGGCGGGGCTATTTCAGGTTTTGGTTTTGGACGTTGGGCGATCCAGTCATCGTAACCACCAGTGTATTCAACGATTTTTCCATCACCCTCAAAAACGAGGGTGCTCGTCACAACGCTATTTAAAAAAGCGCGGTCGTGAGAAACCAAGAGAAGAGTTCCTTGGTACTCAAGTACCAGCTCTTCTAAAAGCTCGAGTGTTTCTGCATCGAGATCATTGGTCGGTTCATCCATAACGAGAACATTAGCTGGCTGAAGAAAAAGCCTAGCAAGCAAAAGACGGTTACGTTCTCCACCGGAGAGCATTTTGGCTTGCATTCGAATGCGATCACGATGGAAGAGAAAATCTTCGAGATAGCTATGGATATGACGTGATCGTCCTTGAAAAATAACAGTCTCAGCCTCTCCTGCAACATTGTAAGCTACACTCTTTTCGCCATCGATCTGGTCTCGGAGTTGATCAAAATAGACCACTTCAAGTTTTGTACCAAGATGAACGGAGCCAGAGGTAGGAGGCAGCTTTCCAAGGAGAAGTTTGAGCAGTGTTGTCTTACCGCTTCCATTGGGACCGATGATACCAATCTTATCACCACGCCAGATCGTTGTTGTAAGATCATCAATAATAGGCTCGTGACCATAACTAAAACTAACATTTTTAGCCTCGATAACTTTTTGCCCAGAAAGACTACCCGATTGCAAGGTGATCTGTGCTTTTCCTTGGCGTTCACGGCGTTCACCTCGTTCTCTGCGCAGCTGCTCCAGCGCGCGCACGCGA
The DNA here is from genome assembly GCA_044326465.1 of Chthoniobacterales bacterium. Classification (GTDB taxonomy): domain Bacteria; phylum Verrucomicrobiota; class Verrucomicrobiia; order Chthoniobacterales; family UBA6821; genus CAIWMF01. The sequence continues at coordinate 10,529 of JBIRBD010000032.1, read as the reverse complement.
CCTTCATTTCGGGTGCGCCTAGCTTTTACCCCTTGCCGTAGCCAGGCCTCCTCTTGTGCTAACTTTTTATCAAAAGTAGACCAGGCTTTTTCTTCACCAAGGAGAAAAGCTGCTTTTCGCTCGAGGTAAGTATGATAATCGCAATTCCAACTGGTAAGGTTTCCGCGATCTAATTCAACAATGCGTGTGGCTAATTTTTTTAAAAAAGAACGATCATGCGTTACAAAAAAGAGGGTGATGGGCTTTTTTAATAAAAACTCCTCAAGCCATATAATTGATTCCAGATCAAGGTGGTTTGTCGGTTCATCAAGGAGTAAAAGATCAGGTTTTCCTGCCAAAGCACGAGCCAAGAGGGTGCGTCTTTTTAATCCACCAGAAAGAGAATCAAATGATTCTTGAGCAGGGAGATTCATCTCTTCAACCAAAGCTTCTAAACGAACATCACTCTCCCATTCTTCTTCGTAATGTTTAGAATGAAGACCTGAGCGAATGACATCCATTACAGAGCCGGTTATATTTTCTGGAACTTCTTGTGTAAGATGGCTCACAAGCGTCGAGGAAGCACAAAGGATTTCTCCTTCAGTAGGTTTTTCCTCACCTAACATAAGACGCATAAGGCTTGTTTTTCCGGTGCCATTACGCCCAACAAGGCAGATGCGTTCACCTGAATCTATCTGAAGATCAACTTGTTTCATGAGCGGTAACCCGCCATAAGCAAGCGTTATTTGATTGAGTTGAAAAAGAGGCATGTTGTGAAAAGAGTAAAGAGTATTGAATAATGAGTAAATAGGAAGATCATTGCTCCTCTCTTTGCAATTTTAGGATAAATAGAGCCTGTACTTAAAAGGGCTTTGTTGATTTATTCAAGAAACCCACTACCAACTACTTCGTGAATTCTCTAACAAAATTTTTTTTCTACCTCCTATTTTCTGTTTTAATAGGAGCTCTTGTTGCCCCTTTTGTTTACTGGATTATTGCCTTGATTCCTGCACATGTTGGAACGTTGAGTCCGCTCATTCATTCGATTCAGCAGATGCCTTTTCATCGCTATCTCTCGCGTAGTATTCAAGTGACCGCTTTGATCTTGTTGTGGCCGACGATCGCGACGTTAAAGATTTATCGCCTGAGCGATTTTTACCTTTATCAGAATCCGTATGCTTTTCGTGACCTCCTCATGGGTATCATCATCGGCATTATTCCAGTATTTTTGATGCAGATATTTTTTCTTTGGAATGGGTGGTATCTGATTAACGAAAAGTTTTCATTTTTACTTCTTCCTAAAATTTTCTTGGCAACAATAGCCGTTGCTATTTTCGAAGAATTTTTCTTCCGAGGAGTTTTGCTCGGATTGTGCCGTGATATTCTAACAAATAAGGCAGCTATTATCTTGATCTCTCTGGCTTTTGCGGGCGTTCATTTTTTAAATTTTCCTCATACGCAGAGTGAAGTTACTCATTGGTGGAGCGGTCTTGCTCTGCTTTTGCATGCAGGTAGCGGAATGGTTGCTGGCTGGCTAGCTTTTGGAGCTTTTATGACATTACTGATGATTGGTATCATTCTGGCCTGGGTCACAGTGCGCACAGGGTCACTTTTTCTTGCGATAGGGTTGCATGCGGCTTGGATTTTTTCGCAACAGCTTTTTAATTTTTTAGCTCATTATAATATTGAGCCACAGAATGCCTTGCTACCTTGGTTTGGGGTTCCTCAAGTTTATGGAATGGTTCCTATAGGAATTTTTCCGCTCTTTTCTTTACTCATCACAACACTTTTCTTAAGGCAATGGTTGGGAAGACGAGAAAAGCTGCTATGCGGCTGCTGAATTCACCTGCTAACGCCCTGGTCCCCTGTAATATGTAAACCTAAGCCTGTCCAAAAAAATCATTTTTTTAGACAGACTCTCTATAATTCGGATTTTAAAAGATGACATCCGGCTTTTTTCTAAGCACTTTAGCACCTTTTTTTTCTGCTTTGGGCGAGCTCTTTTTTCCCTCTCATTGCATAAGCTGCAATATTCGTATCACAGAGAAAAAATTTCTCTGTAACCATTGTTGGAGCAAAATAAAAAAGATCTCTTTGCATCACTGTGAAATTTGTTCCTATGAGCTAAGTGCTTCGCTTAATTCAAAAAGCTGTCCTAATTGCAGGGGGCGAAAATTTTATTTTACTGCTGCAGTTAGTGCTTTTCGCTATGAAGGCTTTCTTCAAAAGTTAATTTTTAAATTCAAATATGGCCGTGATCAGAGCCTCAAAAAAATGCTGGGAGTGTTAATGGCTAATGCCTTAGAAGATGAACGATTACGTGGAGTTTCTTTTACAGCGGTGGTTCCTGTGCCGCTCTATTTTTTACGTGAACGAGAAAGAGAATTTAATCAAGCCAGCCTTTTAGCTTATGAAGTAGCAAAAAAATTGAATCTTCCTGTTGAGGCTTGTCTAAAACGTGTTAAACCAACCTCTATGCAGGCGCGCGCAAATCGGCAGGCCCGCATAAAAAATTTGCAAGGAGCTTTTGCTATCAAAAAAGGTTACCGTTGCTCAGGGAACTATCTTTTGATTGACGATGTTTTTACAACCGGTTCAACTGCTGATGAATGCTCGAAGGTACTTCTAAAATCAGGCGCTCGTGGAATTTGGGTTTTGGCTGCTGCACGGAGTTAAAGCCTGTCAAAAAAATGATTTTTTTTCAACAGGCTTAGGTTCACAGGTTACAGGAATACAGGGTAGCAGGTGAATTAGGTCTTCGACAAAAAAGATAAACGAGTAAAATGGATGTTTCTTTTAAAGAAGGGCATGAGCCGCAGCTAATGTTCCTAGGATTAAGAGAGAATCCGTTTTCATGATTTTAAAAAAAGGGGGAACGTATACTGTTATGTTCAATGTTAAACAATATGAGTATTAATCCCTGGCGAAAAGAATTTCCTTTTTTACAAGAAAAGATCGGAGAGTTTCCAATCATCTATCTCGATAGTGCAGCGAGTTCGCAAAAGCCAATCGCAGTGATTCAGCGGATGACGGAAGTCATGGAGCATGAGTATGCCAATGTGCATCGTGGAATTCATTTGCTTAGTGAGAGGGCTACAGCAGCCTACGAAGAGGCTCGGGAAACAGTGGCATCATTGCTCCATGCGGCAAAGCCTGAAGAAATTATTTTTACACGTGGGACAACCGAGGCAGCCAATTTAGTGGCGGAGACCTGGGGGCGAGAGAATATTTCTCGCGGAGATGTTATTTTGCTCACTGAAATGGAACATCATAGCAACCTTCTTCCATGGCAGCGGCTCGCAGAGGAAGTGGGTGCCGTGTTGAAATTTGTTCCGGTGCTTGAAAATGGAACAGCGCTTAATCTGGAGAGGGCGCAGGTGATGCTTGGGGAACGGCCTAAACTTTTTGCCTTCGCCCACGTACCAAACACACTCGGTTTAGAAAATCCTATTCTACAACTTTGTGCCTGGAGTCGTGAGCAGGGCGTCACCACCTTTGTTGATGCGGCTCAGAGCGTCGGCCATCAATTAGTCGATGTGCAAAAAATCGGCTGTGATTTCCTCGCTTGCTCGTCGCACAAAATGTGTGGCCCCAGTGGTATCGGCGCCCTCTATGGACGCTACGAATTATTAGAGGCGATGCCTCCATGGCAACGCGGTGGTGAAATGGTAGAGCGTGTCTACTTTGATAAGCCTGCCACGTTTCGTCTGCCACCAGCACGCTTTGAGGCTGGTACCCCAGCGATCATCGAGGCTGCAGGCTGGTCCGCGGCGATTAAATTTTTACAAAAGGTCGGTCTGCAAAAAATCCAAGAGCACTCGATCGCATTAGCCAACAGAGCTGTGGAACTTTTGAGCCCTTTAGAAAAAATTCACATTTATGGCCCAAAAGATCGTCAATCAGGGATTGTGACTTTTTCCGTTGAAGGAGTGCATGCACACGACATTGCATTTTTTGCTAATGAACGTGGCGTCGCGTTGCGCGCGGGCCACCATTGCGCCCAGCCGCTTATGCGCAAGCTCGGCGGCATCGCTTCTAACCGGGCTAGTTTTTATCTCTATAATACGTTGGAGGAAGTGGATCATCTGCAATTCGTTCTGCAAGAAGCGATTCAGTTCTTTAGGTAGCAATTTTTCATGAGCGGCTATGAAAAATCTTTTAATCACGCTCCCTTTTGTTCTCATGCTGCTTTCGGTCGCCTTCATGCCCTTTGTCCATCAACATTGGTGGGAAGCTCATTTTCGCAAGGTTGCTACTTTTTTTGCGGCGATCATTATTTTTTACTACGCATTGGTTTTACACGATGGCCATCGTTTGAGTTTGGCGCTGCATGACTATTTGAGTTTCATTATTCTCATTGGATCGCTTTTTGTTGTGACCGGAGGCATTCACCTCCGCGTGCGTGGGCAGGCGACACCGATGACAAATGTTTTATTTCTCATTATCGGCGCGGTATTAGCTAATTTTATTGGGACGACCGGTGCCTCGATGTTACTCATTCGGCCATGGATCACGATGAACCGCTACCGCATTACGGCCTTTCATATTATTTTTTTTATTTTTATCGTGAGTAATGTCGGTGGTTGCCTAAGTCCCATTGGCGATCCGCCACTTTTTCTTGGGTTTCTGCGTGGCGTTCCTTTTTTCTGGCTGATTAAAAATCTTTGGCCTGCTTGGTTGCTTGCAATCGGGCTACTTACAGGAGTTTTTTATTTTTTTGATAAAAAGAATTTCTTACGCGCACCATGCGCTATTCGTGAACTCGAAACAGAAAATGAATCTTGGAAAATTTCTGGTCTTTTTAACCTCGGCTCTCTTTTTTTAATTATCGGCGCTGTCTTTCTTCCAAGTCCATATAGAGAACTTTTGATGATGGCAGCTGCCGTGCTCTCTTATCGGTTAACGCCAAAAACTATTTTTGAGATGAACAAGTTTACCTTCTATCCGATTGAGGAAGTGGCATGGCTCTTTTTTGGAATTTTTGCGACGATGATTCCTGTGCTGGATTATGTAGAAGGGCCATCAGTCTTATCGCTTCTCTCTACCTGGAATTTAGGACCAAAGCATTTTTATTACCTTACTGGAATTCTTTCGGCATTTTTAGATAATGCTCCGACTTATGTCACTTTTTTTGAAATGCATCTTGGTCTGTTAGGAATGGGGCATGTTTCCCATGTTGCCGCTATCGTGACGCAGGATGTTAAAACAATCATGGCTCTTTCCCTCGGCGCTGTTTTTTTTGGAGCCATGACCTACATTGGGAATGGTCCCAACTTTATGGTTAAAACTATTGCCGAGAAGGCGGATATTCGTATGCCTGGTTTTTTTAGTTACCTATTGTCTTATTCATTGCCGATTCTTTTGCCGGTTCTCCTGCTCATTGGTTGGATTTTTTTATAGAGCATAATACGCTCTAAGAAAAAGCAGGCACCCGTTCAGAAAAAATAGGCACCCGTTCAGTTAATGGCTGTTTTTGGAGCCTCTGAAGAAAGTGGTCCTATTTCATACTAGCATTGCTGGTAGAGAACGTCCTTCTGGAGCCTCAATACAAAGTACTTGAACTCCAGTGGCTTCAGCATCTTCTCTGATTCTATCCAATAAAACTGTTTTGCCTACGCCTCTGAGTCCAACAAGAATAACACAAATTTTGCCTGATTCTACAATAGTAAACTCCTCATCTCCTTATCCGAAAAATATGAGCGGGGAATTTTTCTGGATGTAGCGAAACAAAATTAGAAAGTCCTTGCCAGTTATAACATTCGCCAGTGAGTAAATCTTCGACCTTATAACAGCTCTCCGTTGTAAGGCCTATTTCCTGAAGCGCTTCGAGTGGCATTTGAACCATGCCTGATTGGGTATGGTGAGGATCGAGATTGACAGCAATGAAGAGGTGATTTGTCTCATCTTCTGATTTCTTATGGTAGAAAATAATGGACCTATTGTCGCTTCCACAGAATGTTAAAAGATGGGTTCTCTGTAGTGCTGGGTTTTCCTTGCGGATTTTATTGAGACGGGTGATCCATGGTTTGATATTACCAGGAGCATTCCAATCACGTTCTTTAAATTGATATTTTTCAGAATCGGCATATTCTTCGCGGCCTGGTAAAGCCTGATTTTCACAGAGCTCAAAGCCGCTGTAGATGCCATAAAGTGATGAAAGAGTTGCTGCCAAAATTGCTCTGATGAGAAAAATAGAGCGACCACCTTCTTGTAAATGAAAGGGGAGAATGTCAGGCGTATTGGGAAAAAGGTGAGGGCGGAAATATTCTTTCATTTCCGTTTTGGTTAGCTTTGTAAAATATTCTTCCAATTCCTCACGTCTGTTTCGCCAGGTGAAATAGGTATAACTTTGCGAGAAGCCAATTTTTGCCAGTCGCTTCATCATTGCAGGATGAGTAAAGGCTTCGCTCAAAAAAATTACATCAGGAAATTGAGACTGGATTTCTGCAATGACCCATTCCCAAAAAGCAACAGGCTTTGTATGCGGATTATCGACGCGAAAAATACGAACCCCTCGCTTAGCCCAGAATAGGAGAATGTTACGCATCTCTTCCCAAAGTGCGCGCCATGAGCTGGTATGAAAATTGAGGGGAAAAACATCTTCGTATTTTTTTGGTGGATTTTCTGCATGTTTGATTGAGCCATCAGCGCGATGAAAAAACCATTCAGGATGTTCCTTGACGTAGGGATGGTCCGGAGAACAGTTCAGAGCAAAGTCCAAAGCAAGCTCCATGTCGCGCGCATGAATTTCTTTGAGTAACCAATCAAAATCTTCTAACGTGCCAAGGCTTGGTTCTACGGCGTAGTGGCCACCAGTTTCTGCGCCGATGGCATAGGGCACGCCTGGATCTTCTGCTCTGGAGTGGAGAGAATTATTGCGACCTTTGCGAGCGGTGATGCCAATTGGATGAATGGGAGGAAAGTAAATCACATCAAAGCCCATGGCCTTGGCATCATCGATACGTGGTAAGCAGTCACGAAAAGTTGAACCTACGTTTGCTTTTCCTTCTGCTGAACGTGGAAAAAATTCATACCAAGTAGAAAAAGTAGCGCGTGGTCGATCCACGCGAATCTTCTGAAAAGGCTCATAAGAAGAAGCCCAAGAGCGATCGGGATATTTTTTTACTAAGGCAAGAAGCTCTCTGTTGGTGAGGAGGTTTTGTAACGCCTCGCAGCATTCTTTTTCTAAAGTCAAAGCAGCGAGGAGAATTTTTTTTGCATCAGAATTTTTTCCAGCTCGCCCAGAAGCAGCGTGCAGCAAGGCACTTCCTTCAAGTGCTTCGCTGGAAAGATTGGTAATGTTATACTCATCACTAATAAAAGTCAGGGTTTTCTGCTTGCCCTTATTGTCTCTAGCGTCGTTGTCAGAGCTTGCGTTATGCTTGCATAGCGCTTCACTCTTCCGTCTTGCTAGAGGCAATAATTTCAGCGTAGAAAAATCCTGATTTTGATTCGTGACGAGTATAGCAGTTAGTTTTTTTTCTACTTCATCGAGCCATGAATCAAAAGCATCGCCCCAAGCTTCAATGGTATATTCCATCATGCCAACAGAAGTGACCTTAAACGATCCTTGCCAGCGATGATTATCCATGGCCATCATTTCAGCCTCATTCCAGGCGGTTGCACCGCTACTACGCCATTTTAAGAAGGCACGCAGACGATCATGACCTTCTTTGAAAATCGTCGCTTGAACGGTTACTAATTCTCCTGAGATTCGCTTAATTGGAAAATTTTCTCCTTCAATTTTAGGGGTAATGTTTTCAATGATAACGGTTGGAAAAGGAGGGTTCATGAAAATTCTTGCTTGTGTTTTTGTTACAAAATTTTCGCCAATAATTCCTCCAGTTCCCAAGCTCGATGCTCTGGTTCTAGCTTTTGAAGGACCTCGCGCAAGCGCGTCAGCGCGGGTGCCGCGTAAGCACGATAGTGAGTCTTTCCAGTATGGTTGCTAATAAAACCATAGGCTCCAATAGCTTGCATAAGGCGCTGCGCAGCACATGAAAAAAATATTTTTTTGAAATGAGATGGTAGCGCAAGGCCATAGCTGTTCATTTCTGCTTCATAAAAATGGAGAAGCCCATCCCGTTCCTCTTCAGAAAGTGTGACATAAGGATCGTAGAGAAGTGAGGCTAAATCATAAGCGGCAAGGCCAAGCCGTAGACCTTGAAAATCGATGAGCCATGTTTTGCCTTCATGCAGCATGACATTTTGTGACTGCAAATCGCGATGAATCAGTTGGCGTGGAAGAGCGGCTAGTGAACGCGCTAAGTTTTTTAATGAAGAGTTGGCAGCTAGATTATTCCTGGTTTTCTGATCGATATTAAAAAGTCCGCCAAGACCATGTTCCAAAAAATAGTCTTGCTCCCATTGATAAAGCTCTGCATCGAATTCTTTTTGCAAGATGCTGCCAGCTTTTTCAGGAGCATCGATTGGGATGCGATGGAAGCGCGCAATTTGAGTCAGCGTTGATTCATAAAGAGGTCGTTGCTCGGTCCATGATTTTTCGCGTTGGTTCCAGAGGTCCGTTTCGCCAAGATCTTGAAGCCAGAGTAAGCCATCTTCTGGAGCATGAGCAATGACTTCTGGAACGTTAAGGCAGTGACTTTTTAAAAAAGCAGCGTGACTTGCATAATACTTGTTTTCTTCTTTCAGGTGACTGTAAAGAACTAGAACAAGAGATTTTTTTTGAGGCGTCGTTAGCCTGTAAAATTTTCGATCGGAGCCACCTGTGTTGATCGGAGTAATACTGACTTCAGAAAACTGAGGGAGTATTTTTTTTGTTTTTTTAAGCAATAAGTCAAGCGACATGAAAAAATTAAGGAGTGATGATCGTTGTTGGTGATATGATGCTATGCGATAAGTTACTGCCAGCCTTAATGATAGATCCTGGTAAAATAACGCAATTGTGAAGTTGTGAATCCCGTTCAATGATAGCTTCTGCTCCAATAACAACGGTCCCATCTAGTTTTGTAGAGGGATGAATGCATGCAGAAGGATCTATTGCTATCGGCCATGGAGCGTTGCTGTTTTTATTCCAATAAGCGGTGCCCCATTTTTTTTCAGGATCTGTTTTAGCAATAGTAAGATGAATTTGAAGGTAGTCTTGTGGCGTTCCAAGATCACTCCAAAAACCAGTGCGACTCACAAAACCAGCGATATGTTCACCAGCTTTCATCGCATCGATGAGTGCATCAATAGTAGATGCAGGGCCTTCATTTGGCCTAATCCAGTCAAGTAATCTTGGCTCTGCTACTGCGACGCTAGCAAAAGCAAAAGCTGGTACAGAGTGATTTTTTTGAAATCTGTTACGGAGATCTACAATCCGATTGTTTTTTTCATCAAAATGAACATTGAGGATACCTTCGTTTTCGCGAAGTAACAATGTTGCCAGCGCGCCACTAGCACGATGATGAGCAATTAGTTCTTTCAGTGAAATATCAGAAAAAATATCACCATTATGAATGAGGAATGTTCCCTGTTCTAAAAAACTTCGTGCATTGCGTAGCGCTCCCGCTGAGTCGAGATGTTCCAGTTCGCGGAAAACTTTAATTGGGTGATTGTGATAATTTCCAACACCTTGCAAAGATGCTGTTTGTTTAATCGAAAATTCATGATAAAATTTTTCTGAAAGATAGCGTGTGTTAAAAGCCACCTCTTCAACACCTGCTGCCAGCAGGTTATCAAGTGCAAAGGTCATGAGTGGCTTATGAAAAACCGGCATCAATGGTTTTGGAGTTGCCTCAGTGAGTGGACGCAAGCGTGTGCCTTCACCAGCAGCTAAAATAAAGGCCCGTAACTTTTTCATAAAAAAATAAGATATATACCGAAGTAGAATGAAGATATGTATTTTTTTACGCAAGAATGATTGTTTTATTAAGTTCCCGCCTCAGCGGGAATGAGTGACGCCCGACATGGGTATTGAGCTAATCAACTGAAAGGAGTTGATCGAGAATAGTAAAGTAAATCGTAGCGAAGGACAAGGCAGTAGCCGCGAGGATACGAGCTGAAGGAAGTCCATAGCAAAAGTACGACCACAGGATCAGAAACGAATATTGAGGCAGAATGCGGGCGATGAGTGTGCTCATAAGCACGAAATCCAACTTTACCGAAAGACGCATGATGTAGAATTCGGTGGCACGGACCGAAAGTTCATACACCTTACTCGGGGAGATCTCCGGAGCGAGAGCAAAGGAGAAGTCAGCAGAAGTCGTAGTAGCGAAGATAGCCATTGAACATAAAAAAATAAAAGCAGAAGCAAAAAAAATTCTTACAGAATATGATGAACCATTACACACAAGTTATTTTAGTTTTAACGTATTACTAAAAGTATGAATAGGGATGATTCATGCCGTGTAAAAAGTTTGTTTCAATAAGGTTTTAAAAATTTTACGTCCAATTTATAGAGTGTGCCTTTGGAGCATCTTCTCAAAGAATCATAGTAATATTGGCAAAGAGGCTAGAAAAATAGGGGAATTAGCTTCAATTTATAAACGAAATTATAAGTCATGGGACTGAATCCCTTTTTTCTCAAGATCTTATAATAGGATTTT
>JBIRBD010000218.1:0-1572 GCA_044326465.1 Chthoniobacterales bacterium | reverse complement strand
CTGAAGGGAGAAAAGATCAACTTACTTCCTGTTTTACAAAAAATTTTAAAAAAACTGAAGTCTCAACAGTTATCCTCTCCCTCACAAACAACGCAAGACCTCGTCAATAAAGAAATCGAATCTGTTTTTGCAGAGCTGCCTAATGGTCGTTATATTAAATTACCTGCAGAGCGCTTAAGAAATATTCTCAATATTTTTATTGAATTATACGATAGCGAAAGTCTCAGTGACGATAATAAGCTTCGTTTATCGAAGCTGCATGCGGTGCGCTTGCAAGAATTAGAACATGCAATGGGAGCTGCCCAACTACGATGGATCGGCGGTGAGCGACTTCGGCAGATGGGTAAAAAGCTTTCTCAATTCAGTGGAATAGAGACCATCCAAGCACCTTCGGAATTTAAAGGTGAATTACGACCTTATCAAATTGAAGGGCTCAGCTGGTTGCAATTCTTACGAGAATATGATCTCTCTGGTATTTTAGCTGATGACATGGGGCTTGGTAAAACAGTGCAGGCGCTTGCTCATTTGTTGGTTGAAAAAAAGAGTGGCCGTATGCAGCAGCCTGCTCTCATCGTGGCTCCAACAAGCCTGATGTTTAATTGGCAAATGGAAGCTGAGCGTTTTGCGCCTGACTTAAAAGTCTTATTACTCCATGGAGCTCTTCGGAAAAATCTCTTCGAGGAGATCTCCTCTCATGATTTGATATTAACAACGTATCCCTTGATTGCACGAGACAAAGAGGTTCTGCTCAAACAGAATTTTCATTACCTGATTTTGGATGAGGCACAATATATTAAAAATGCTCAGACCAAAGCGGCTCAAATTGCTTTGCAGATCAAAACCAATCATCGTCTTTGTTTGACGGGAACACCGATGGAAAATCATCTAGGCGAACTCTGGTCGCTGTTTCATTTTATGATGCCAGGATTATTGGGAGAGCAAAAACAGTTCACTCGGTTGTTTCGCACGCCCATCGAAAAGCATGCTGACTATGAACGTCGCGCTCACCTCAATCGGCGCGTCGCTCCTTTTTTATTGAGGCGCACGAAAGATAAAGTGATGGAAGAATTACCGGAAAAAGTGGAAATGGTTCGGCACATTGAGCTAGATGGTCCGCAGCGTGATTTATATGAAACGATTCGCGTTAGTATGCAGAAAAAAGTGAAAGAGCATGTGGCTCAGTTAGGATTAAATCGGAGTCATATTTTTATTTTAGATGCATTGCTGAAATTACGTCAGGTCTGTTGTGATCCTCGTTTATTAAAAATATCAGCTGCTCAAAAAAAGAGAGAGCACTCAGCTAAGCTTGATTTTTTGATGAGCTTGCTCACAGAACTTCTAGCTGAAGGTCGACGGATTTTACTGTTTTCTCAATTTACCGAAATGTTAGCGCTCATTGAAAAGGAGCTTCATGAAAAAAAGATTTCTTATGTGAAACTAACAGGTCAAACACAAGATCGTAAAACCCCAGTGGAGCAATTTCAGAAGGGAGGCGTTCCTCTCTTTTTAATCAGCTTGAAAGCCGGTGGCACAGGCCTCAATTTAACAGCCGCTGATACCGTCATTCATTAT
>JBIRBD010000084.1:0-8549 GCA_044326465.1 Chthoniobacterales bacterium | reverse complement strand
CTTCTAACTTCAACTCTTACATTAAAGATGTAAGCCAAGTCGTAGTTGCTGTTGCATTCGTTGCCTTATGCCCCGAGCTTATGATAAGAAGAGGAACTGTCGCTAATGAAGCAACCCCATTAGATACAACATCTTCTTCTCAACAGGTAGTTACGCTTGATCATTTTCGAGCCGCTCTCGAGGCCCATCCTGAGGCAACACGATTTGTTTTAAAAAAAGAAGCAGGCCAGATTTCCATTCAACCGCAAGAAGCTATTCCTGGAGCAGCTGGCAGAAACAGGAGCGATAATATGGATATTACGCGAGCTTTGAGAGTAGCTTTAGAACAATACCATGCGCCAAAAATTGTTGATGGGTTATTTCCTGAAAGCAAACAAATAAGCTTCATTTGTCCCGCAGTAAGTGCAGAAAAATTGAGAGCAGTTTTTTCTTCAGCAGTAACACAATCGTCTTCATCTTTTTCGAGAAAACTTTTAGCTGTAAATACTACTGAAACTAAAAAAACAGTACCTGCAATCAATAATTCAGCAAATCCAGATCCGTTAATGAAGCCAACGATTATCATTAACAAAATAAAACCTGAACAAACAAAGAGCCCCTTAACTAATATAGATACCTTCAAAGTTCAGCTTGCTAAAATTGAAGCTAGGATAGCTCAAGTAGATTTTGAAGCTAAGGACACAGCTTTTAAAAATGCAGAGGCTAAGGTTGAAAGGCTTCTACAGAGTGATGCTAACAGGACCTTTCAAGCTGAGCGTGAGAAACAACAAGCTGAAGAGTTGAATAAACGAGAGGCTCAAGAGTTTGAAAAAAATGAAGAAGTCGAGATTCAGCAGCATATAGCTAATCAAGTAAATTATGATGCAATGCGTGCTTTAGCCAACAATGCTCCTGCTGCTCAAGGGGTCGTTAACCAGGCCATAGCGGAGACTTTGAGAGCTTATGCAGTGGGTAGCTTTGAACGCCGTAAAAAAGAGGTAGAAAGAGGCGATCGTTTTAAAAAAAGCCAAGAAGATGCCGCTTTAAAAAATGAAAAAGAGAGAGCTGTTTTTGAAACATCAATTGATGAAGCTAAGCGCGCGCTTGATGTAGCCCAGCAAGCATGGGAGCAATCAAAGAAAATTGCTGACGAAGCTGCAAAGTCTGTTATTACCGCTGAAGAGGATGCTGCTAAGATTGCTGAAGAAGAGTTAATGATGCCAATTGATGATGAGGTAAAAAATGGAAACATCTTTTTGAACAAAAAAGAAGTCATTAAGGCTATTGTAAAAGCTCATCAGATTGCAAACACTCCGAACGATCAAGAAACAGCTCAGATTTTTCAAATCGTAGTGGCTACCGCAGAGAAGGCTGATGCCCTTGCTCAAAAAATTGCTCGAGAAGCCAAAGTAGAGGCTGCAGTTGCAGAAAAAAGAGCACATGAGTCTTTAGAATCTCTTCAAAAACTTCAAGAACGTCTCGATGCTAATGCTGATGAGATTGCAGCGGCTCATGCTCTTGCTAAAAAAGCGGTCGCCGATGCTGAAGCTGCTCGAAAAACTGCTAAAGAGGCTACTGCTGCTGCTAAGGCGGCTGAGCCAGAAACAACAAAAGCATTTACCAATATTAGAGAACTGGACGATCGAGTTACTGATTTAGAGACGGCAATCAAGATAGCGGTTGACGCTAAAAAATCTGCCGATGAGGCCAAGAAGGCTTTTGATGAGAGATCAGCAAGTAATGAAAAATTTCTTGAAAAACATCTTGCTTCTATGAATGCCATGCTTAAGGAGGCTCTCGATGCTAAACAAGCTGCTGAGAATAATGTTATAGCCTTAGAAGCTGCGCTCAAAGCGACCATTGAAAAGGCTGCCGCTGATGCTAAGATTCTTGAAGAGCGTCTCGTCGCTGCAGAAAAGAGAGGAACAATTGTTACTCCTTCAGCATTTCGTCCACCACCACCTCCTGCCCGAGAAGCTTACATTAACAAAGCTACTGTTCCTAACGAAAGTGAACAGGTATCAAGAAAAACTGTTAGTGATATTCCACCTAAACAGGATCTATTTACTACGCTGTTTGATAAATCGTTAGCAGATTTTAATAAAAAACCAGCCACTCTAGTAACCACGAGTACTCTAAAATTAAAGAAGGTCGGAAATAATAGCCTCTTTGGTGATGATAATCCACCTAAGAAAGATACAAAGCCTGCTGCTCTGGTAACCACGAGTACTCTAAAATTAAAGAAAGTTACAAACAATCGTCTCTTCGGTGATGATAATCCACCTAAGAAAGATCCGTTTGTTGTTTCTGATGACAACGTCAATCTTGAGGAGAAAAATGACTTCATTAATAAGATAAGCAAATTCAGCAATCCTCAATCAAAACCTATTCAGCCTAAAAATTCTTATATTTCAACTTACTCTAAGCCAAGCAATCTTACTAATAAAGCTGCTGATCTTATTAAAGAAAAAAATAACAACCCGATCAAAATACCCATATTAGCTAATAATATTAGTAAAAGCAGGACTATCGTAACATCGCTCTCTGAAGTGAAAAGAATAGAAAACGGAAAAATACTAGCTTTAGCTATTAGCCTAGAAGATATTGCGTATAGAGAGAAAGCTCAAGGTTACAAGACTAGCTTAGATAGCTGGCAAGCTATGCTAGACTCCGCCACATTCTTATCTTGTCAAGTTAGATTTGCCTGGAGCGATGCTATTAGAAATATCCATAATTATCGTAATTTTAATGATGCTTCCCTTGCTTTAGGTGATGCTATTGAAAAAGCTAAAAGCCACTGGAAAAGAGTTAGCATATTCTTTCCTCTTCCTGATAAAAATGAAGTGCCTTGGGCTGAAAAAAGTTGGCAAGAGGCGTTATTTACTAATTATGCAACGACAGCAAAATGGTATCTTGCTTATTATGAGATTGCTCCACTTCTAATGATGGCTAAAAAAGAAAGTGAGATAGCTCATATTAATAAAATGAGAGTTCCTCAATTATCATGCGGATACAATCTTCAAGACTTAATGAATAAGAATAGCTTGCGAGCTATTTCTTCGTTTGAATTTGCTACAAAAGCATGGAGTATTCTTATTGAAAAAGCAACAACCCTTAGAAACACTTTGCCCGAGATTAAAAACATGCAATGGGATCAACTTTTAGATGATTTCAAATACCAAGAAGCTTATTGCATAGTATCTTGTTCTATTGAAGAAGCAAAAAAAACAGCCATAATTGCTGATCATGCTAGAAATAAGGCAGTAACAGCTAAAGATTATAATGCAAAACAAGCATATGGTGAGGCAGTTTTAAAAGCTAGAGAAGCCGAAAATGCATGGAGTAAAGCTGTTTTAGTTTTTAATAATACTTGGGATAGTTTGCCTAACTACAAAAAAGAATCATTATGTGATAATCCGCCTTGGGAGTTTCTTAATGCTGAGTCTCAAAGAAATTATTGGTCTCTCCAGCCTGGTGCACTTGATGTCCAACAAAAAACTCAACAAATTAATGGAAGATGGATGGTGTTTCCACGTGATTGGTGAGTATTTGCTTAACGTTAAGAACATGCATGGCGCCGGACTATCCATAGAAAAGATTTCTGAATTTGTTAAAGCCCCACAAGATCAAGTTCAAAAAATTATTGAAACTAATTCTGACTCTTCAAATTGGTGAACAGTCAATGGCGTCAACTTAAGACAAAACTCGCCGAATAAATTTTGTTCTTTTTGCCGCAGGCTTACTTACCTGTCACCTGAACCCCTGTCACCTGTACCCCTTGTCGTTAACTTAATTCTTTAAGTTGACGGCATTGGGTGAACAGTAGCGAAATTTATTTCACGATTCCTCTCAATTCAGTAGCGATTTTAAAAATAACCGATGCAGCCTCACTCTTAGGTTCGCTTATTAAAAGTGGTATGCCGGCATCACCCGAAGCTCTCAATGTAGATTCGAGAGGAATTTCTCCCAACAAGGAAATGCCCAACTGAGCGGCTTCGCGTGCGCCTCCCCCAGCGCCAAAAATTTCATGACGGACGCCATCGCTTGGTGAAATAAAATAGCTCATATTTTCTACAAGCCCTAGTAGAGGGACATTGGTTTTGCGAAACATCGAAGCAGCTTTGCGCACATCGAGCAGCGCAACTTCTTGTGGCGTTGTGACAAGAAGGGCTCCCGAAAGTGGGATCGTCTGTACGATCGTTAGCTGAATATCGCCTGTGCCTGGAGGCAAATCCAGGATCAGATAATCGAGTTTTCCCCATGCAACTTGACGCAAAAATTGTTGCGTATAGCGTGTCACCATAGGTCCGCGCAAGACGGCAGGAGCATTTTCTTCGAGCAATAGACCCATCGACATTAATTTTATCCCGTGACGCTCAATGGGTAAAATTTGATCGTTTTCATTAGCACTAGGACGTTGCTTCGTGCCACACATCAAGGCCACGCTTGGTCCATAAAGATCGCAATCACAAAGTCCAACGGCGGCGCCTTGAGCTTTTAAAGCCATCGCAAGATTCACGGCAACAGTCGATTTTCCAACGCCACCTTTTCCACTAGCCACCGCAATCACATGGCGCACGCCGGTAATCGGGACGGGACCTTGTGTTGGGGTCGCAACGGGAGCTTGAATATCGATGAGTACGGTGACCCCTTCCACTCCAGGAACGGCTTTAAGACCTGATTCTATCTCGCTTCGCAGGATGCCTGGAATTTTGCTATCGCTCGAGGAAAGAACCAATTGCACTTTAATGTTCGCACCATCAATGGCAACTTCCTTCACCAGCCCAAAGGAAAGAATATCACGTTTAAAGCCGGGATAGCTTATTTTACCTAGTGCTGCGCGGAGCTGTTCTTCGGAAAAGGGTGAGGTTGGCATGGAAGTAGGCTATAGGCTGGAGGCTAAAGGCTGAAGGAAGAAATGCGTGGAGGCGCAAATTGATAATCCATTGTTAAACGTGACCACAAAAAGTCTCCACTGAAATTCTAGGAGCTGCCGACTATAAACGATGAAGCTGGTTGTTCAATAACGCTTCATTTTTTTATGCATGCATTGATGAGTTCATTCAACTGATGATGTCGCAAAGCACCTCGCAAGGCTGATGAATAATCCTCCTGCGCGCTTTCTGAATTTTTACTGAATAGTACAACTAGGATGGGCTTCTCTTATCCTATTATCTTCACGTTTATCATCTTTAATGGCCTTAGCTTCTGCGTATTCTATGGAATTAGAATAATAAGAATAATCCCTAAGCACACCGGAATTAGCATCAGCAGCCCTATAAGCCGAATAAGCGTTCCTCTGAAGATCCATGGCTCGTTGGTGATATTCAAAAGAAGACACAGTATCAGTTTTAGGATGCAAGCGTTTAGCAAGCCACATCTTGTTATTTCTAACACTCTCTGCTCTTCTAGCTCTAGCCCAATTAGCCCAAGCAGCTATCCTTTCTCCATCTTCGGCAGCTGCCTCAGGCCATGCCCTGGCCCAAACAGTCCTATCAGCATCAGCAATAGCTTCATCTCTATAATATTTTAAAGATATTGAAAATAAATTTAGAGAAGAAGACTTCCATAGAGCTTGACCTCTATCACGCTCTATAAGATCAAATACAATTTGATATTCAGAAACTAATTCCATATCAGCCTTACGAACTCTTTCAGCCCAAGCAGCACCCGCTCCAGGAAGTTTAGTCCTAACTGCTTCAATAACCTCATTGCTAGCAGACATCGTATAAGCAGTTAAAGCAGCAATTTCAGCAGATCTAGCCTCGCTTTCAGCAGCTATTGCAGCAGCTATGGCTGTATTCTTAGCAGGAGCTTTAGCCTGAACCAAAGCAGCAGCATATTTAGCAGCACCGAACGCAGTTGCCCATGCAGCATCAGCTGAGCTAAAATTCTCATGGCGGCTACTATTATTTTCAAAAAACATTATAGCATCTCTAATATTTTTAGCAGCCTGATGCTCATCATCTTGATCAATAAACTGATCTTTAGCGTCTTTGCTTTTGGTATTGTTAACAACAATAGCCTCTTTAACAGCTTCTTTAGGTGTAACACAAGCAGCCTTAGCATCAGGATTACGTGGTGGTGGAGGCGGTGGAATGTCTGAGGAAAGTGCAGTAGAATTCATCTTGGCTGTTTTGCTAGTAGCTGAGGGCAGGTGGCCTTCAAAATTCTTAGCATCATTTGCGGTTTTGGCCTTTGCTTCTTCATTAGCAATGGAAATTGCATCCCAAGCAGCGTCAGCGATCTTCTGTGCTCTATCAGCCTCTTCCTTGGCAAGCTCAGCAATCTGACTAGCCTCATCGATGGCTTCTTCAGCTCTTATGCTCTCCTGCATGTTTTTACGAGCTGCGGCAGCCTTCTCTGATTGAAACATGAGCAGGCGTTCAGCTTCTTGTCTATGCCTCGTTGAGATGGCCTCGGCATCAGTCTTTGCAGCCATGAGCGTAGCATTAGCTACCAAGCCATAAGCAGCAGGGGCAGCAGAAGCTAATGTTTCCATCGTGCGTTTATCAGCTCTATTAGCTTCATTTCGAGCTAGCTCTATTTTCTCATAATTAGCAAATTTATCGGATTCTATTTTATTCAATTTTTCAGCTTCCATGCATTGAGCCTGAAATGTAGCAAGACGATCAGTTTCATTCTGAGTAAGTCTTGCAACCTCTGCTATAGCTGCATCGCTCGACTCTTTTTTTATCAGATTATCTCGCTCAGCCCGTCTTGCCTTAATTTTCAGAGTCTCCATGTTAGCTGTCTCAGCTCTTAGCGCATCTGATGGGCTCTCTGCGCAGCTCATTCTCATCATCAGCTCGGGGCAGGCGAGGAGCCCAATAATGCCAACGATTTCAGCAGCATCTTTCAAATAGGAGCTGGAAATTGAAGTTGAGGCACGTGTAGTCAACGTTAACATCGTGGTTGCTGGGTTATCGACTGCAAAGCCTTTTGTATTGCACTTCAGTGGACTGGTTGTGGGTTCTTGGTTCTCGGTTGTTGGTAAATTTTGTTCGAAAGAATAATTTTCTTTGTCGAATTCATTCACATAACAAACAGAAAAATTTTCTCTTCCTGCGATCACTTCATAATGAAATGTTCCAGGCGTCCCCAAACGTACAATACAGGATGCTTCGGGGTCGGTTTCCATTTTTGGATCAAAGAGATGATCTGGATCGCTGGCTGCATTTTGATTTAAAAAGTTAGCGTACTCGGAGGCTGTGACCTCATGTGCGCTCGTGTGCGTGTATGTATCGGCCTGCGCATACACACGCATGCACGTGAGAAGACTGCATAGTGCTGCAACTAGCGGAAAAAGAAAAAAGAAACTGTGTGGGATTTTCATGAGAGGCTGATTCTAGCTAAGTTGCACCATCAATGGCAACTTCCTTGACTAACCCAAACGAAAAACGGCAATGGCTTTATCCGTGATGAGGATATAATTTTCTTTTTGCGTGACTTCTACTTTTTAAAAAACAGAAAATACAAGAATGAAAAACCAACATAACAGAAAAATTCTTTTTCTCTGCGCACTGGCTTCCATTAGTTTTATAAATAGAGAATCATCCCAAAAACTCCTTATTAACTTAGCGCTATTCTCTACAGCCTGTAGTCTTCAGCCTAATAACCTACTCGCATGCTCCTCACCACCATCACCACTTATCTCGACACGTTGCTGAACACAGCCTTGGTCAGCGATCATTCCAATGCAAAAAACGGTCTGCAACTGGCAAATAATGGAAACGTAACACGGATTGTTGTGGCGGTCGATGCGTGCCAGGCGGTGATAGAAGAGGCTATTGAACAAAAAGCAGATCTTCTAATCGTTCATCATGGGCTCTTTTGGCAAGGTTTACAGCCGCTTACGGGAGCTTTCTATAAAAAAATAAAACTGGCGATGGATCATAATTTGGCAATTTATAGCTCCCATATTCCACTCGACCTCCATCCAACAATTGGAAATAACGTTCTCCTCGCTTGTGCGCTCACTCTATACGAACTAAGGCCTGCGTTGCGTTGGCAAGGGGAATCTATTGGTGTTAAAGGAAGTACAAAGCCCATTACGCGAGATAAATTTTTAAAAAAAGTAGGCACTGTTGTCGAAGGCCCTATTCACTTAGCTCCAGGCGGTCCTTCTATAATAAAAAAAGTTCTCATTGTAACCGGTGGCGCTGGAAGTGAGGTTGCAGCAGCATTTGCAGAGGGTGTCGATACCTTTGTAACCGGGGAGGGGCCTCATTGGAGTTATACAACAGCCGAAGAGCTAGGTATTAACTTGATCTATGCGGGACATTACGCCACCGAAACTTTTGGAGTGAAAGCGTTGGGTGAAATGCTTTCAAAGAAGTTTCAATTAGCGTGGAGTTTTATTCATCATCCGACAGGGTTATAGTTTTTTTGCGTGACTTGTACTCTTTGAAAAAAATGAAACTTTTATTGTCTGACAACAAATCTTGATTTTCCTTTTTTTAAACTGCTAAGCGTCTACTCATCAAACATGAACACTATCAAAAATACGCTTGATGAGTGGATCTATGCTTTAACCTTGTATGTTGAAAAAGTGAGATCTTTGCATGACG
>JBIRBD010000004.1:0-37015 GCA_044326465.1 Chthoniobacterales bacterium | reverse complement strand
GGTTACCCAATCAATAGAAACAGCATTGCTGCTGTTACTTGATGCTGCCTGTGCTAGAAGGTGATGAGCAGAGCTAAGGGAGGCTAATAGAAGGAGGGTGTTGAGAAGACGTTTCATGGTTTTTATCATCAGCAGCATCAATTATTTCTACGAAATCAATGACGCTGGTAAAATTGGTGGCAAGTAATTGCTCCTATCCTTCTGGCGAAGAAGGCGAGCAAGAAGTTGTTGGTTGTTGGTTATTTTTGTTCGAAAGATTTATTTTTTAAAAATCCAATTTTATCAGCCTCTTAGGGCAATGCTTCTTTCTTCACTGTCAACCAAGAAGCAATTACGGTGGCAATTGAATTTATAACAGCAATTTTATCACCAAGTTAGTATTGAAAACAGCAATAAAATCTCTTGCGGGGCAAGCAGTAGTTTTTGAGCAAAATGAGTATAACTTCTCTTTCATGGTTTAGAAATAAAAGAGAGGTTAGTCTTTTTAGGAATAAAAATTCTTGACTCTTCAGAAAATCTTGCTACCTTGTCGCGTCTTATTCTACCATAGGACGATTTCCTTGCTTCATGCCTCAAGTAGGTTGAAGCATTCTTTTTCCCTAGCAATTCCCCATTACCCCATAACTGAATAGCAATCAAAGATAATTAAGCGCGCAGTTGCCTCTTTTTTATTTTTACCATCTCATGAACATTATTACTCTTTCTCGATATCCTGTCACCCGTGCGATTTGCTCTGTAACGCTTCTTTTTTCTTTATCATCTTTGGTTCATCCAAGTTTTGCAGATCCAGTAGTCGATAGTGATAATATTGCCACTTTTATAGGGTCTCAAACCCTTACCCGACCCGGCTCTTATGCTGCAACTTACGTTGGTAATAGCACTCTTGATGAGACAGATGGAGCTGCTTCTAGTTCTTTACTACTCAAGGGATCAAAAGCTCTCTTAAAAAATGAGTATGAGCTTAATGTAGGCCAAGTTGGGAATAATAATACTCTTATAATTACCAACCGAGCTTCCGCACAGAGTGGTTCTATTGTTGTAGGGGACTCTTCAGCTGCTAATAATGGAATTGCTCTCTTTGGAGCTGGCTCAACGTTGACAGCTACTGACGATATTAAAGTAGGTGGTTCTAAAAGCACTGGAAACTATCTGAAAGCTCTTAATGGAGCTGTTGTTACTACTGGTAATATTTCTCTAGGTTATGATGGTGGCTCATCTCAAAATAAGGCTACCGCTCAAGGAAAAGGATCTCAAATAAATGCTAGTGAGACTATTATTGTGGGTGATGCAGGGAGTAATAATATTCTAACTATTGAGAAAGGAGCGACAGGTAGTAGTAAGGCAACCATCATTGGAAAAGCAATGGGAGCAACTGATAACGTGATGAGGGTTACAGGTGATGGTTCTCATTTTGAGACAATAACGCTTACCGTTGGTCAGCAGGGAGGTGGGGCGTTAACGCTTGATAGTGGAGCATCGCTCAAAGCTGATCAAATTATTCTTGCGCAAAATGGCAAGGCTACATTTGATCCTGATTCTCAAGGGACAATTAATATTGGAAGAAAAGATCACAACGATGCCGCTGGAACCTTGGATGCGCGCGTAATTACCTTCGGTGCAGGAGCTAGTACGATCAACTTTAATCAGACTAATGAATTTCAGCTAACTAGTCAGCTTGCTACTGCACCTAACGGTAGTACTAATGTTAAAGTCAATCAGTATGGTAGTGGTAACACAGTCTTCACTCAAGATAACGACTACGCTGGAACGACAAAGATTAAGAAGGGAACGCTTGAAGCTCAATCAAAGTATGCTTTTGGAAAATCAACGCTCAAGCTTGATGGAGGTAATCTTATTGCAGATACCAATCTCTCCGTTTCTTCTCTTAAATGGCAATCAACCAACTCGGTTGTGGAATTGAATTCATCGAAAGATCATCTTACTGTTCATGATTTTAGCAACAATGATAAGGATGCGACTCATTACTTTGATGTTTCTGATCTTAAGACCAATTCTTCAAAAAGCCATACTCTCGTAAAGTATGCGAAAGGAAATGGAGAAGGGAGCTATGCTCTTGCAGGAGTAGATCCAGATTCTTACAAAATAGCAAATGTTGCTAATGAAAATGGAAAAGGGGGTAAAATAGTCTACCAATTTAGCCTTTTCACCCCTGGTGTAATAGAGGGTTTTACTCCAGGAGTTGAGGAAGGCGTTACTCCCGGCGTTCAGAAAGGATTTATCCCAGGAGTTGAGAAAGGCGTTACCCCAGGAGTTAACCCAGGAGAAACTCCAGGAGTTAATCCAGGAGAAGTTGCAGGATTTACTCCAGGAGTGAAGAAGAAATTTATTCCCGGTGTTGAGAAAGGATTTACCCCAGGAGTTAACCCAGGAGAAACTCCAGGAGTTATCCCAGGAGAGGTTGCAGGATTCACTCCAGGAGTGAAGAAGAAATTCACTCCCGGCGTTGAGAAAGGCTTTACCCCCGGAGTTGAGAAAGGATTTACGCCAGGAATCAACCCAGGGGAAACTCCAGCAGTTATTCCAGGTGAGGTTGCAGGATTTACTCCAGGAGTGAAGAAGAAATTCACTCCCGGTGTTAGTAAGCATTTCACTCCCGGTGTTGAGAAGGGATTTACCCCAGGAGTGACTCCCGGTGTTGTTCCCGGATTTATTCCTGGCGTGGTTGAGCATTTTACTCCCGGTGTTGTGGATGGATATATTCCAGGTGAAGGAAAGCAAATTTTAAAAAATAGAAATGGACTTGTTGCTGATTATAAAGTTAAAGATGCCATGCTAGAGAAGAACTCTGTCCTTACAGTTGACCGTCAAGCTACTCTTACCGTAGATCATGATTTAGTTGGTAATCCTACTTCTGAGTTTATTTATGAAGAAAATTCTGATCATTCAGGGACTGGTATTGATGTGGGCGGTACTGCTTATCTTAATAATGCGAAGGTTAAGATAATTTTTGATAAAGATCCTCATTATGGAGATGAAATCCAAATTCTTTCTGCATCTCATGTTGAAGGAAAATTCGGTGAAATCGATTTAGGATCCTCTTTATTACGCGCGCGTAAAATTTGCATTGGAGATCCTGTCGAAGTAATTTTTATTGCACCTACAGTTTATACGCAAATGGCTGTTAATAAAAATCAACGTAATGTTGCAGCAGCTCTTAATAGCTTTATTCCTGCTGAGTCAGGTGATCCGCTAGTCGTGAGCACCGCTCTTGACGAGCTAACCCCGGCGGAATATCAAGTTGCTTTTCAGCAGATTATGCCGGCGCTCTACAGTTCCTTCTCAACGATTGCATTTAATAATGCGAATGCACAAAACAATCAGCTTATTCAGCGTCTTGGTAATATTCGCGTAGGTGGAAGTGGGTTTGATACTTCTGGAATGAATGAAGCACCGATTCAAGATGACAATAAAAATCCTCGAAAGGGAGAGAAAGATATTCTGATCCCTTCAGTCGATAATCATTGGGGTGTTTTTACCGATGCGAATGGTATTTTTGCTAATGCTAATATTAACAATCAACTACCAGGTTATAGTTTTGAAAGTGGTGGCGTAACCATTGGTCTGGACTATAAGTGGAACGATCATTTTTCAACGGGTCTTTACACTGGTTACGAAGGGACTCAATCTAAGCAGAGTGGTGGGAATTTTATCTGCGATAATGGTTCTCGCTTTGGTGCTTTTGGAACTTATGAGCAAGGAGGGATTTTTGTTAATGGTCTTGTTGGCGGTGATAGCCATAGCTATCAGGTACAAAGAACCATTCAGTTTCCTGGAGTTAAACGCACAGCGACAAGTGCTCCAACAGCGCAGGAGCTAGATACCATGTTAGCAGGCGGATATGACATGAAGCGCGGAAAATTCGTTTTTGGTCCTATGACAAGTCTTCAATATACTTATCTAGGGGTGCAACCTTTTACAGAATCGGGTGCTCAATCGCTTAATTTAAGCGTTGAAAGTCAACATGCTAATAGCCTTATTTATAGTCTTGGGCCTCATGCTTTTTATACATGCGAAATGAGTAAGAATATTCTTCTTATTCCTCAAGTTAATCTCGCCTGGCAGCACGAATTTTTACAAAATCCCTATGCGATTAATTCAACGCTACAAGGAGGGGGAGGTGCTTTTAATTATACAACAACAGCAGCTCCTCGCGACTCTCTCTATACCGGTATTGGCTTTACCGTTACTATGTTCAAGAAATACGACGCATCTTTCTTCTATAATGCATCAGCTGCTAATCCCGAGCTTGTGAGTCAGAATTTCTTTGCTAGCTTTGGGATGAAGTTTTAGTACCCGTTCAGTAAGATAATGCCGTCAACTTAAGGAATTAAGTGACGGCAAAAACGGGCTAAGGCACCAGTTTTACAGGCGACAGGATTTTTTTTTGGTCATTCAGTACTTAGAATTTTCATCTCTGTACACGACAATTTTTGAACAAAATTGTAACTACCAACGTAGTCCAAGCAGGAAGAAATTCACCACAGCCGAGGACCGTGGTGACAGTCCGAGTCAGACTGCCGTAAGGCAGCCCGCAGGGCGAGCGCGAGCGAGTCAAAGAACACAGAGTCGCTAAAGCGACACGCGAAGAACACAGAATAAAATTTTTGTACCCGTTCACTGAACGGGTAACTGCATTGGAATGGCTTCATAACGAAACCGCTCATCATAGCGCCCTCTTGCATATGCTTTGCAGCAGCCGAGGCAAGCAATTTTATGACGAGGTTTTCTCACGCGCTTTAATGTTCCTTTGCAAGCAGGGCAACGATAAAAAAATCGTGGCTTTAGCTTACGTCGTAAAAAAGGGAGCTGATGAGTCCTAGGTTCCTTTGGAATGCCGAGATCAGAACATGCAATTTGCCATTCCGCTCCATGAGGGGCTATGCGACGACGTCCCGTACGTGCGCGTGCAAGGAGATGAGCTAATTCATGACGCAAAGTCTTGTCGATCTCATCGCCTGAAAATTGCTGAAGAGCTGGATTGAGCTGCACTTCCCAATGTTGATAGATTGCAATGCCAGCCGTTGTGCGAAGGCGGCGATTCCATCCGACAACAACACGAGCAGCTAATTCAGGATCATGCGGTAGGAGTAATTCTTTGGCCCTTTTCTCTAACATTTCATCGCGTTGCGCAAGCGTGCGCGCGGAGCGTTGTGGCGAATAAGAAGTAGTGTTTGATGAGTAATGAGTAATGGGTGTTTTCATACTCTGAAATTTCTTTTGTAAACGCGCCTGAGTTTTTAAGGCGAAACTTTCAATGAGTCTAAAAATTTTTTGAGTCATTTGATAGCTAAAAATCTTATAATTAGAGCTTTTTGGAGAGATTATTTTTATCAAATGGCTCAGTAAGAGTAAAATCCTTTATCGCAGACTGGGCTATGGGCTATGGGCCATAAAACCTAGCTTCCCTAATCGTTCAGCCAATGGCGTCAACGTAAGAGCAAATATATTAATCTTCTTTTTGGCGAAGACCTATTCAACCTGGTGCCTGTAAACCTGGTTCCTGAGCCCCGTTTTGAACCGGTACTCGCTTCCAGCCTCAGGAAAAATATTCCTTTTGAAATTAGCATTCCCTGGACAGGCTCAATATCCATTACTCATCACCCATTACAGCACTCCTTTGTACCGCTTGCCTTTTTAAGACTTTTTTCAATGACCTTAATGTTATTTCAATTTCTTCTTCTGTTGTTTGTCTGCCTAATGAAAAACGAACGGCTGTTTTGGCGAGATCTTCAGTGACACCCATAGCTTGCAATACATGTGATGCCTGAATAGAACCAACCATGCAGGCTGATCCGCTAGATAAACAGATGCCTTCTAAATCAAGTCCAATAAGTAACGTTTCGCCATCACATTTTGGAAAACTCACGTTGAGCGTATTAGGAAGTGTTTTTTCAGGGGTGCCGTGGCGAATGGCGAGGGGGTAAATTTTCTCAATTCCTTGCCAGAGCTGTTCGCGAAGTTTTTTTTCTCGCTCTGTTTCGATTCCCTTAGAAAGCTCATCCATGGCTTGCTTAGCGGCAGCAGCCATGCCGACGATGGCAGCGACATTTTCTGTGCCTGGGCGACGCTCTCCTTCTTGAAAACCACCGTGCTGGATACTTGCAAGAGGTATTCCCTCCCGCAGCCAGAGTAAACCTACCCCCTTGGGACCATAAAATTTATGCGCAGCGAGAGAGAGCGCGTCGAGGTTCAGTTCTCTTGGAATCGTCTTTATTTTCCCAAAACTTTGAATGGCGTCGCTGTGAAAAAGAATATTATGGTTGCGACAAAGAGTAGCTAGCTCTGAGATCGGTTGAATGGCGCCGATTTCATTGTTGGCTGCCATGATGGAGACTAAAATTGTCTCTGGTCGTAATGCCGCCTCTAATAGGCCAGGAGAGACTTCTCCAAATTCATTAACAGGTAAAATTGTTATTTCAAAATTTTCGCGACTTCGCAAAAATTCCATGGCATGAAGCACTGCGTGATGTTCTGTTGAGGAGGTAATGAGATGATTTCCACGATGGCGATGACGACGTGCAAGGCCTAAAAGAGCAAGGTTGTCGCTTTCGGTTCCGCCCGATGTAAAAATAATTTCGTGTGGCTTTGCTTGGAGAAGCGCCGCCAAGGAATCGCGAGCATTATCAATGGCTGCGCGCGCATTACGACCGAGACTATGAATGCTTGAGGCGTTTCCATAATTTTTTAACCATGGCAGCATTGCATTCAAAGCCTCTTCACATAAGGGAGTTGTAGCGTTGTGGTCGAGGTAGATCATGAATGATGGTGTTTGCTAAACAAGCACCGTAAAGAGTAATTAGTAACGGGTGACGGGTGACGGGTGACGGGTAAAGATTCTCTCATTGCTATAATAAATATCAAGAGTGAGCTGATTGTTTTTTAAGTAGCTTCTCAAGAATCTGTTTTCACAGTCTGCAGTCTACTGAAGACTGCGAAGAGCTCCATCAGCCTCAGTCTCCTCGAAAATATTCGATAGTATTGCGTTTTATGACTTACTACTCTTTACTCATTACTCACTACAGCGCTATTTTATATGTTGAACTATTTTCAAATTCTTATTCTCGCTCTTATTCAAGGGCTTTGTGAGTTACTGCCTGTTTCAAGCTCTGCGCACGTTATTGTCGCAGAAAAACTAATGGGGCTTGATCCTTCTGCTCCGCAAATGACGCTATTGCTTGTGATGCTGCACACGGGAACAATGTTTGCTGTAATTGTTTATTTTTGGAAAGGTTGGCAGCGCGATTATTTTTTCTCATTGCAAGGGCTTTGGAAATTTTCAAGGCAACTTTTTTTAGCAACCCTCTGTACCGGTGTTGTTGGTCTTACTCTTAAGATGATCATTGAGAAAATCTTTATGGCTCCCATGGCTCATGCCGAAATCGAAAATCTTTTTTCCAATCTTCCTCTCATAGCAACAGCTTTAGCTAGTGTTGGTCTCTTAATGATCGTTGCTGGAACTCGTGAAAAGAAAAGTATTTTTGATGCTGAAATTAAGACATCTCAATCATTCTGGATCGGCGTTATTCAAGGAATCTGCTTGCCCTTCCGTGGATTTTCGCGATCAGGTTCGACGATTTCTATTGGGCTTTTACTTGGAATCTCAAAACAAAAAATCGAAGAGTTTAGTTTTGCTCTCGCCGTGCTGCTGACGCCAGCTGTGATAGCAAAAGAGCTTTGGCGCTTGATAAAACATCATCAGCTTTCTGGAGATGGTTTGCTTGCACCTCTTTTCACGCAATGCTTTGTTGGAATGCTATTAAGTTTTTTGGCTGGTATGATTGCCTTGAAGTGGCTTTCTTGCTGGCTTCAAGGAGGCCGTTGGAAAATTTTTGGTTTTTACTGTATCATTGCGGCGATGACGATCATGGCGATGGTAAAACTCGGATTTTTATAACATTGTGACAACTGCAACCCCCTCCAACAGTGACTAATTTTAGTAGTTACTATTTTTTATGACCCACGATTTTATTTTACCTGATCTGCAAGCCGCTATTCTTTGTGAAGATATTCGGCCAGAGTTGAGCGGCCAACAAACACTCATCGGCGTTATAGGAACAATTTCTACTTCTCTGCTGCCAATTGGTTTTTTCAAACTCTGTCTCTGGACCCGTTGGTGTGGCGGACAAGGAAGCTTTCGTCAACGTTCCATTATTTTTGACCCAGAGGAAAACCAACCTATCGCTGAAGCAGAAATTGAATTTGTTCTCAATGATATGAACGCTTATGCAACGAACGTTCATTTTTTTGGAGGAGTCCAATTCCAAAAATATGGCACTTATCACATCGAAGTGCGTCTTGATGAAGAATTGCAACTGCGCATTCCTTTGCTTGTTGTTCAAGTGCAAGGGCAAAACTAAAGTAACTCTCCTTGGGTGAGCTAAATTAAAAATTTTGATTTAAGCTAAAAACGTGATTTTTACCTGGTAACAAAAACTAATTTTCTACGAACAGCTAACCATTAACTGCTAGGTGTAACTACCGTGGTAGTTACTTGACACGTCACTGTTTTTACATTAGCCTCGCTGCTTTCTTACAAACTTCAATGACAACGAAAACGCAACCGAAAACTTTTTCTGCAAAAGCAGCTGAGGTGAAACGTAACTGGTGGATCATCGACGCCAAAAATCAATATTTGGGTCATGTTGCTGTCCAAGCAACAAATCTCCTTCGCGGTAAACATAAACCAATATTTACTTCGCATGTTGACACAGGAGATTTCGTGATTGTTATTAATGCTGCGGATGTTCAAATCGGTGGAAAAAAAGAGACGCAAAAAACTTATATGAGTTTCTCTGGCTTTGTGGGTGGCCATAAATCAGAAACTTTTCGCCAGCGTCGTGAACGTCGTCCAGAACTTCTCGTTGAAAAAGCAGTTAAGGGCATGATTCCTCATAATCGCCTTGGAGCTAAAATCTATACAAAGCTCAAAGTTTATGGTGGTGCCGAGCATCCTCATTCTGCTCAAAATCCACAGCCTGTCACGCAGCCTGGTGCTGTTTGCTCTACTCGCTAATCTTTCAATTTATGCCTAAACTTATGCCTAAAGAAATTCTTCCTTCCGCTGATACCCTTGCGGTTGTTTCTCCTGCTAAACCTAAGCCCCTTGCTAAGGCTGGTAATACAGCAACAACAGGGCGTCGCAAGATGGCCGTTGCTCGTATTAATCTGACTGATGGTACTGGAAAAATTCGCGTCAATGGGCGTGATTTTTCTGACTATTTTCCAACAGTTTCGATGCAGAACAAAGTTCTTCGTCCTTTTGATGCAGTGAATGCTATTAAGGTGTATGATGTTGAAGTAAAAACACAAGGTGGGGGTCTTAATGGGCAAGCTGGTGCTATTAGCCTTGCTATTGCTCGTGCACTTAACCAAATTGATGAAGAGTTGCGCCCTGCTTTGAAGAAAGTCGGATTACTTACGCGTGATCCTCGTCGTCGCGAGCGTAAAAAACCAGGTCGTCCAGGAGCACGTAAACGCTTCCAATTCTCGAAACGATAAGAGAATTAAAAAAATTACTTCTTCCTTTTTCTTAGATTAAAGCAGAGTAAATTTTCGTAATTGGTGAGCGTTGACCCGATGGCGTCAACTTAAGGATTAAGTTGACGACAAGGGGCTCAGGTTACAGGGTACAGGTAAGTAAGGCCTACGGGAAAAAGAATAGAATTTATTCGGCGAATTTTTTTTTAACTTAATGGCAATGAGCGTTTACCGTCGTGGTTTTTATTAGATTTTGAGTTTATTATCAATAAACTGAAAAACAGATTTTTAAAAACAACCTAATTTTAAATTACATCTTTTCAAATCAAGCCTTCCTTACCGGGAGGCTTTTTTTTTGCCATTTTTATAAATATGAAAAATAGTAGTAATAATAATCTCATCATGATTGCAGGTCCTTGTTCGATTGAATCACGAGAGCAATTAATTTCTGCTGCTCACGAAGCGCAGAAGCGAAATATTTCAATTCTTCGGGCCTGTGTTAGTAAGCCAAGGACTGAGCCAGGTTTTGAAGGTTGTGGTGATCAGGCAATCCCATGGTTAGTAGAGGTTGCTCAAATGGGCTTGATGCCAGCTTCGGAAGTTCTTCTTCCTGTGCAGGCTGAAAAAATAATGAATGCTATCTTAGGAAAAGTGCACAATGCAAAAATCATGTTCTGGATTGGTTCAAGAAATCAAAATCATCTCCTTCAACGGGACATTGGCAAAGCTATTGCCGGCGAATCGAGAGTTTCTTTGATGATTAAAAATCAAATGTGGCCTGATGCCAAACATTGGATTGGTATTGTAAAACATGTTTTAGAGGGGGGTGCATCCCTTGATCAATTATTGCTTTGCCATCGAGGCTTTGCACCATCGACAACTTTCTACAGAAATCCACCGAAAATATCATTAGCCTTCGAAGTTCAACATGCTTTATACAAAGAATATGGCGTAGAGTTACCCTTGCTTGCAGATCCGTCACACATTGCTGGCTTTTCTGCTAACAATGTGATTAGCATGGCAAAAAAACTATTAGATTTTGAATGGAAGCCGCCTGAAGATGAAATTATTCCGTTTTTTAGAATTAGAAATAATCATTCTGAAACCAAGTCTTTGCAGAAATTCATTACTTCAAATTCTGCAAGTCGGGTAAAAAAATTTAATGGATTAATAACGGAAGTTCATTCTAATCCTCAAGCAGCCATGACCGATGTTAGCCAACAGTTGACGTGGGAGGAGTATGATGAAATTTTAAAACATCCAGAACATTCTCGTGAATAAGAGCGACAGTGAGCTACAAATATTGCGGCATGAGATTGATCTCGTAGATCGTTCCTTGCTTGATTTACTTGCCAGGCGTGCGAGTTTGGTCAAGCAGATTGGAAGTTATAAACGAGAGCACCATGTGCAGCTACTTGATCTCGCGCGCTGGAAGGAAGTGATGCAAGTCCGAATTATCGAAGCAGAGAAAATGGGATTGGGGCCAAAGTTTATTCGAGAAATTTTTGAACTAATTCATCGTTATTCTTTGTCACTGCAAAGCAGTACAAAGGAGGTACCCATTCACAGGAACGGGCACAATTAATCAATTCACAGGCGGAATGAAAGGAGTGCGCTCTGGTTCTTGAAGTAATTGTAGTGCGCCTCCTAGAGGAGTCGTTCGCGTATCAACAATCACAGAGGCCTTGCCTCCCATGCGGAAATCAGAGGTCTCTATGCCATACGCACAGGAAAGCGTGTTGCGAGTTGAATAAAATCAAACGTTGGTGGTACTGAAGAGAGAACACCCTGTCCAGCGGCTTGATTTTGTGAAGCATCAACCGTTGGAAAAACACCACGGGCAATTCCTTGTACAATGCCGTCGAGAGGCACACGGTATCAAGTAAACACTGGCGCTCTGGCCTATTTTAGAGCGTGACGAAGATCAATTTCTCGAAAGTTTGCAAGGACATACCAAATGGAAGAATCGACCAGGGTGAAAACTTGTTTTCCTGTGGCAGCGTAAGCGCCAGGAGCTATTTGAAGATCGCTGACATCGCCATCACAAGGTGCATAGATTTTGCAATAGGAGACGCGGAGTTAAGCATCTCTCAAGGCAGCTTCTGCTTCTTCGATGCGTGTGTTTCTCTCATTTAACTCGCCGAGAGTGTTTTCTGCTTTAGTTACGGCCGCTTCTGCCTCATGGACTAAGGCTTGGGAGCTTGCCGCCAAAAAAGATTAAAAATAGAACTTGCATCAGCATCTTTCTTCAGACATCATCTCACCCTTATTTTATGCCAAAAGCTATCGCTCGTAGTAAAACAAAGAAATCTGTTGCTAAACGATTTAAAATCACAGCAACTGGTAAAGTTATGCGTTCTAAAGCAGGTCGTCGTCACTTGCTCGAATGCAAAAGTTCTAAAGTAAAACGCAAGATGGGTAAATCCATTGTCGTTGATGATTCTGATGTTAAACGCATCAAAGCAAATCTTCCTTGGGGATAAAAGTAGGCTTAAGACTAATAGTTGGAAGTTGCAGGATATTTCCTTTGAGGATAAAGCAAGCTTTAGAAATTAATTTTCTTACTCAAACTTTAAATGTAAACAGCCGCAAAGCGGCAAGATCCGAGGATCTGGAAAAAGTTCGCATGCAAATACGTTCTTCCTCCTAACCGGACGGGTGAGTTCCCGGATCATTTTTAACTAACAGCCTGTCCGATGAAGTTCTTTGTTAATAGCAAAGAACCTTGAACCATGAGAGCAACCAATTCACCCGCAAGTCGCGCACGTCGCAAGCGGGTTATTAAAGAAGCTGCCGGATATCGCGGCCGTCGTTCCAAACTCTTCCGCTATGCAAAAGATGCGCGGATGAAGGCCAAATATTGGTCTTATCGCGATCGTAAAATTCGCAAGCGTAATGTTCGCTCGCTCTGGATTGCTCGTCTGAACGCAGCCGTTCGCGCGCAGTCAATGACGTATAATCGTTTTATTGAAGGTCTCAAAGCCGCTAACATCAGCCTCGATCGCAAAGTTCTTTCGGATATTGCCATCACTGATGAAAAAACATTTGCGCACATTGTAGCTCAGTCAAAAGCTGCGCTTGAAGAAAAACGGAAGGCAGCATAAGTAAAATTGTGCTATTTTTCATAGAAGGGCGTGCTGCTTTACTGCGGCACGCTTTTTTTTTATATATAGTTGAAAATAACACTCTTAATTATGAAAATATCGCTTATTGCATTATTACTTACAGTAAGTACTGCAGCTCTTTTTGCGGGAAATGTGCCAGTTCCACCAGCTCCTTATTCTAACATCAGTCAGTATCCAGTATCTATCGAGCCAGGTACGTTTCCAGATAAAGAAATTGAGCTTCATTGGGATGAAGAAACTTGGAATAAGGCCCCTGAGCTTAGCGGAAAAAGTAAGATTACGTTAAAAAGAGGGCAAGGTTTAGTGCTTTCTATTCAAAATCCGAATGCAGTGCATTTTTTGGAACCTATTGGTAGTGAGGCAATCGAGTATACAGAATATTATTTTGTGAATAAGCATCTATCTTATTTTGAAGTGCATACAGAATTTTCTGAACCATGGTATAAATTTTTCAATACTGCAACAGATGTTCTCAGTGGTGGTGGATCAGATGAAATTGATAAAAAAACAGACATTGAGCCAATTGTTTTTAATTTTCGAGCAGAAGAGGCTTCCGCCGGAACTCAAAGAGTGACTATTTATGTAGATGAAAGGGGATCTAGAGAAGAGTATTTTCTTAGTGGAAGATACAATATTGCCTATCCTCTAAAAGCCATTTCTGAATCTGATACTCTACTTAAAAGATACTCTTTCACTATTACAGTGACTGTAGAATGAGGCTTAAGAAATATTCTCGTTACCTCCAATGCCGTTAAACCTAAAAACGGTAATGGGTTCTGATAAATTAACGTAATATTTTCAGGCTAAGTCTTTACATTAATTTTCTCACTCCCGTCACCATTTTTAGGTCAATTTAAGGAAAATAATCTCTTTATCCTGATTGTAGGTGGCATGAATGATGAAGTTCTGTTACTCTCTTGCGTTCCAACTTTGGTTTTCAAATGCAAGAAGAACTTCATCAACTTCAACAATCATCACTTGCCGCTCTGGAGGCAGCCTCTAATCAAGGTGAGCTGACCGAGGTGAGGGTTCGCTATCTTGGAAAAGGGGGTGCAATTTCGCTTCTCAATGAAGGGATGCGTCATCTTTCTAAAGAAGAGCGACCTGTTATTGGTAAACTCGTCAATGAAGTCCGCGCTCGTTTTACCGAGGCACTTGAGGCAAAAGAAACTGCTTTGAAAAATCAAGCTGACGCGGCAGCCTTTGCAGATCTTGATCCGACGCTTCCTGGCACAGCATTACGACATGGTGCGTTGCATCCACTCACATTACTCACTGATCGAGCGGTGCAAATTTTTCGTCGTCTCGGATTTGCAATGGCCGAAGGTCCTGACATCGATAGTGAGTGGCATTGTTTTGATGCGCTCAATACGCCAGTAGATCATCCAGCGCGCAATGATCAAGATACCTTTTATCTTCCTGATGGGCGCCTGCTCCGCACACAGACCTCAACGATTCAAATTCGTACGATGGAACAATTCTCACCTTCGATCCGCATTATTGCGCCGGGTGCAGCCTATCGTCGTGATGAAGTTGATGCGACGCACCTTTCCCAATTCATGCAAATGGAAGGGCTTGCTGTTGCTGAGGGGATCACGTTGGCTGACTTGAAAGGTACCGTAGAATTTTTCTTCCGTGAATTTTTTGGCCCTGAGACTGAATGTCGTTTTCGCCCTCACTTTTTTCCTTTTACAGAACCGAGTTATGAAATTGATGTTTGCTCTGCTGCCTTAAATGGAAAATGGATGGAGCTCGCAGGCTGTGGCATGGTCGATCCAGCAGTGTTTGAGGCCGTCAATCGCTCGCGCGGTGACAACGCATATGATCCTGAGCGTGTGAGCGGATTTGCTTTTGGTTTTGGCCTCGAGCGACTGGTGATGAACCTCACAGGAATTTCTGATATCCGTATGTTAACCGAAAATGATCTACGCTTTTTGCGACGCTTTGTTGGGTCTCTTTAATTTTTCATGAAAATTTCTCTCTCCTGGTTACGTGACTATTTAAAAACAGAGCAGACCGCCCTGCAGCTTGTGGAGACGCTAACGCGTTCAGGTATTGAAGTAAGATCGATCACACGCTCTGGGGCTCCATTTTCTCACGTGGTTGCTGCACAAATTTTAGAATCAACGCAACATCCGAATGCGGATCGTTTGAGTGTTTGTAAAGTTGATGACGGAAGTGGTATGCCTCGTCAAATTGTTTGTGGGGCAAAAAATTATAAAGTTGGTGACAAAGTTCTCTTGGCATTGCCAGGTGCTGTTTTGCCAGGCGATTTTAAAATCAAAGTTGGTAAACTTCGTGGAGTGGAAAGTGAAGGAATGATGTGTAGTGCGAAGGAATTGAATTTAGGCGAGGGTGTAGAAGGCTTATTAATCTTGCCTCCGGAGACTACTGTTGGAACTGAAATTACAAAACTCTTTCCTTCGGATGATATTTTTGAAATTGAAATCACACCCAACCGTCCTGATTGGCTCGGCCATATTGGTGTTGCCCGCGAAGTAGCTGCATTCAATGCTGGCGAATTTATTCATAAGCCATCAGTAACTGTTTCTTTGAAAGAGGATCCAAGCAACGTTGTGGTCGCTGAGCCAGCGTTTTGTACTTTTTACAGTCTTCAAAAAATGGAAGGGGTTGCCGTAAAATCAAGTCCAGCTTGGCTCGCCAGGCGACTAGAAGCAATCGGAGCACGTTCTATTAACAACGTTGTCGACGTTACAAACTATGTCATGTTTGCAACGGCACAGCCAGTCCATGCCTTCGATGCCTCTAAAATAGAGCTTCCGTTGACCATTCGCTTTGCAAATGCGGAAGAAAAATTCATGGCCCTCGATGGAAAAACGTACGAACTAGCAACCTCTGATCTTGTGATCGCTGATGCCAAAGGACCACAGGCACTAGCTGGTGTAATTGGTGGTCTTGCAAGCAGCGTTACAGAAGCAACAACTTCCATTTTGCTTGAAGCAGCGACCTTCGATGCCTCCATGGTTCGTAAAACAGCACGATT
This sequence comes from Chthoniobacterales bacterium, assembly GCA_044326465.1. GTDB lineage: Bacteria > Verrucomicrobiota > Verrucomicrobiia > Chthoniobacterales > UBA6821 > CAIWMF01. Next base: position 21,388 of record JBIRBD010000004.1, on the reverse strand, counting down.
GCATAATATTATTACTGATGCAGCTTATCGTTTTGAACGTGGAGCTAACGCTACAGCAGCTATAGAGGCAGGGACAGAGTCAGTAGGTTTAATTGAGAAAATTGCTGGTGGAAAAATTTCTAGCGAGCGTATCGTGGCTGGATCGGAAATACCACTACGAGTGATTCAACTTCGTAATGATCGCTGTCGTCAGCTTCTCGGTATTCTCTCCAGCGATGAAGAGATTACCTCTTTTTTAATGAGGCTCGGACTCGTTCAGAAAAATAATGGTTGGCAAGTTCCATCATGGCGTCCTGATCTTACTCGCGAAATTGACCTGATCGAAGAAGTCGCGCGTCTTCATGGTATCGAGGCGATCGAGGCAAGGGTGCAAGGCTTTCCGACGCTTTCCACGCAGGCCGATAAAAATTACAATGTGGCAATGAACCTGCGGCGCTCTCTCGTGGGTCACGGTTTTTTTGAAGCACGTACGGGAACTCTTTGCTCACAAGAAGAGGTCTCTGCGGAAGCGATTCAACTGCGCAATCCCATGGGTGAGCAGCAATCCTTCCTCCGCACAAGCCTGTTGCCAGGGCTTGTTACTATTGCCAAACATAACTTATCCCAAGGTTGCTCAACATTAAGGTTATTTGAAGTTGGGAAAGTCTTTTCGAAAAATACCAATCCTGAAGAATCGCTTGCCCTTGGGATCATGATGATAGGCCATGCGAGTGATGTTTCCTGGCGTACGCAAAAAGAACGCTCTCTCGATCTTTATGATTTAAAAGGAGTGATTGATCAACTTGTCCCCAATAAAATAACCTACCGTTTGTCTGATCAAAAAAATTCTTCCCTAGCGTTGCAGTTAGATGTCTTCTGCAATAACAAACGAGCAGGCTTTGTTGGTCTACTAGCGCCTGCAAAAGCTCGTAAGCTGATGGTAACAGGCCAAGATCATTTTGTGGCTGTTTCTGAATTAGATATTGCAACATTGCAAGAATCTCTTGCTTGTGAACAGTGGAAAACAAAAGCCACTTTCTCAAAATTTCCACCAGTCGTACGTGATTTGGCGTTGATCGTTAATGATACTTGTTCTTACGCAGCTATTGAGTCTGTTTTATTGAATGCAAAAGAAGAGCTGCTACAACGTGTAATCCCGTTTGATCTTTTCAGCGATCCCTCGGGAGAAAAAATTCCCATTAGAAAAAAATCAATCGCCGTTTCCTTGACGTTTCAACATGATGGGCGAACATTGACGACGGAAGAAGTCTCAGCTGCTTGCGAGCGTCTTGTGATGAGGCTTCATGAGCAATTAGGTGTTGAAATTCGTAGGTCAGTTACTGTTAGTCAATTAACGCATCGATAGAAGTAACAACATTATTAAAGAACTCAATGGCGCAAGGAGTGCATAGAACAGCTAAAAACACTTCTTGAGAAGTAAGCTCAGCGAGCCCTAAAAATTCAGGAAAGAGAACAAACGAAGTAGCCATAACAAGAGCTCCTGACATTTTACTCAGGCTTGACCTTTCATCAGGAGATAGACTACTCCACCATCCTTTCTGAGAAGTTTTTTCTAGAGGGCTTATTTGTTGTAACGATGGCTTTGTTATATGGATAGGGCTATCTGTGCTATTAGAAGTACTAGAAAAAAGAGAGGTGGTGGTTGTTACTAAAGGAAGCTGATTCTTTAATGAAGCGCTAGACTGATTATTTTTTATAGGATCAATACCTCTTAAGTAGCCAAGGAGTTTTTCTTCCTGACCTTCCATAACAGAGAAATGACTAAGACCATCAGGCGTCGTTGAGAGAGTAATAACTGAGGCAACTTCTTCATTATAAAACTTCAAAAAATCATCGGATCCATTTTGAACTAATGTGTTTATGAGAACGCTGTAAAATTCAGTAGTTACTGGAAAAAACTCTTTTAAAAAGTCAGGGTCTTGAGCCTCGAGCGCTGAAGCATCGTCCAAGGAAAGAAAATCTTCCATAGTAACGTCAACTATAGTCTCTGTTGTTAAAGCAGAAGAATCCACTAAAGAACTAGAACTATTAGAAGAGAGATTAGAAAATACATCTTTTTCTAACTGGATATGTTCTGCCGCTAAAAGATAAGAGCAAATAGAATTAAAAAGAAAAGCAAGCAAGAGAGATTTTTTCAGGAGGGGAAATGAGGAGGGCATAATGAAGGGTGATGATCCTAACAACGGCAACTGCTAATGTTATAAAAAGGAATTCACCACAAAGAACACAAAAAGGAATTTTTAGAGCCTTCTTGACGGTCTTTTTGGAGATCTTCTTCAACAAATGCTTTAGGAATAGTCCTCTGTACACGACAATTTTTGAACAAAATTGTAACTTGTTGAGTAACATACGCAATTGCATGGAATTATTAACGAGTTACAAATTTATTTAATTTTTGTCGTGTACAGAGGGAATAGTCATAACTTTTTTTTCACTCCAGCGATGCGCCCCAAAAGTCCTGAGCAGCCTTAAGCCAATTTCTTTCCGCGACGCGCTCGCGCGAGGACTTGGACCACTGCGCGCGGAGGCTATTGTCACTTGCTAGCCGTTTGATGGCAGTGGTGAGGGAGTCAAGATCGAGCGCTTTCGTGATAAGACCATCACGCTCATGACCGACAAGGTCTTTTGGCCCACCAACATCGGAGACAATAACAGGTAGACCGCTGGCTTGGGCCTCAATAACGACATTGCCAAAGGTATCCGTCGTGCTTGGGAAAACAAAAAAATCTGCAGAGGCATAGGCTGTTGCTAATGTTTCCCCATGGAGGCTTCCAGCAAAAATTCCTTCAGGCAGCAATTCTTTCATCGTGGAGGCATAAGGGCCATCGCCCACAAAAAGCGGACGAATAGGGGTTTTCTGCGCTAAAAGCCGACGGAAGGAGGCTGCGAGCAGGTCGAGATTTTTTTCTCGTGAAATACGGCCGACGTAAAGTGCACCAATTTCTCCAGGTTGCAGCCCACGCTCTAACCAAAAAGTCTCTTTTCGTTTTTGGGGGTGGAAAAAAACAGTATCGAGTCCGCGCGGAAAGATATGAATTTTTTCTTTTGCAAATCCTCGATCCATCCAGCAGCGACGATAATGCTCGGAGTTGACATAGACTTTGTCCATTTGAGAATAGAACCAATGCATATAGTTCCAGGTTAGTGTTTCCATCAAACCATCTTCGGTCAGGATGCGAACGTACTGAGGAAAATCGGTGTGATAAATGCCAACAGTCTGTAAACCTAAGATTTTAGCGGCACAGAGAGCTGCAAGGCCGACCGGCCCTGGTGTGCTAATAATCACTTCGGTAAAGTTCTCTTTTTCCAAATAATCAATCATCTGCAGCACTGGTGGAAAACTAAGACTTTGAAGTTCGTATTCTGGCAATTCAAATTCGCCAATCGGCTGAAAATTTTTCAGAGGAATGCCAGGGGCCTTAACTTCTGTTCTGGAGACCATGACGGTTAGATCATGTCCTAGAGCCACGGTAGCAGCTGTCATTTTTTGAATGGTGGTTGAAACACCATTAACATCATCAAGCGTGTCAGTGAACCAAGCGCGACGACGATTTTGTAATGATTCAGGAATTTTATTGCGCATCATCAGCGCAGCCTGGCGAAGCCGATAAAAGGGAGGTCTTAGGAACGAGTAAAAATAAGGACTCAAGAGTGCAAGCAAAGGAACCACAGGGCTGATCATTTGGATGCTCTCAATGAATTTTCCATTTTTGAGTTGTGCTAAAAATTGAATCGCAAAACGGTAAGCGAGCCGGCTCGCTAAAAGATTTGCAATGCTAAAGGCACGTCGGCTGGGGTCGCTGATGCCATCAATCTCTCTGGCGAGATCGGCCTTTATCGAGCTAGCTGACAAAGAATGGGAGAGCTCTTTCCAAAGTGATCGGTTTCCCGAAGCCACGAGATCAAAGATTTTTCCACTCCCGATGCCATGCATGAGAAAATTCCATTTTTCACCAGCCGAAAAAACCGTTGGATCACGGCCTTCCATGAAACGGGCAAATGCTTTTTCAATTAATTTAAAGCCGAGTGTGTCGCTTTTGCCGCTCAGACGTTCTTTACCAAAGGAAAAAGCAACTTGGTAGGTGTCCAGCGCGAGAGATAACGGATTACCGTGTCGACCATGAGCCTTAACATGGCCATACCCGTTTGCCGCATCATTTTTAATGGATTGTCCTTTTGAAAAATCTAAAGATTTTACAAAAGGCGGAATTTCTATTTTCTCTGGATTGTCAAACGGGTAGCCATGACCTTCTCTTAACTGTTGAAGAAAATCACGCGAACTATTTGCTGCTGTAATTTCAGTATACGTTGCTCCCATCATGGTGCCGCCATGGTCGTCGGAACCTCCAAAAAAAACTTTTCGCCATGATTCTTCATGTGTTGGCGTGAGGCCTGTTTGTTCAACGAAGCGTTCAATATCGGATGGCTGTAGTGAAAAAAGAAAGCGTGTGATGTTATTGAGTGTTTCGGAACGACGGCCGTTGACTCCTTCGATGTGACGAAACAGCAGCGTTAGCTTCATAAGGTGCTGTGGCTGAACTTGATCAATCATCCCTGCGACGGGTGCGGCAATGCCATGGGCGATTTTTTCTGCTGCGAGATACTGTTGCAGCTCATAAATATTTTCTTTGAGCTGTTGGAGTGTGCGATGCTGATGTTCCGTGATGCCCCAGATCAGGAGTGGTACATGACATCCATCTTCAGGAAAAACAGCGCTGACCTGTTCGCTTAAAAAAACTCCTTCGAGATCTGCAATTTCTAAACAGCCATCAATGGAGTCGTAGTCAGTGAACGTGATAAAATCCATTCCTGCACGGCGCAGTTTTTTGTAAAGTTCACGTGGCGAAGACATGCTCGCAGGTACGCCCAGTCGCCGCAGGAGCCATTCGGAAGAGTGCTTGCTGTGGTAGGTGTGAAGATGAAGATCAACTTTGGCCATGGTAGGAAGAGAGTAAAGAGTAATGAGTAAAGCGTAAAGGGTAACGAGTAGCTGACGAAGGGGATGTCGCTGTTTTGTTTTATTAATTAATAAAAAGAGAAGGGATCGCCACAAATTTTAAAAAAATGTTGTGTTTATTTTTTTGTGTTTCATAGTCCGGCCAAAACAACTTTTAAAAACCATCATGAAAAAACCTCTCGGAAAAACCGTTCTCTTATTCTGTCTAATTTTTAGCAGCCTCATTCATGGACTAGAGGCTGGAGAGGTTAAAGACTATAGATTACAGGAAGAGAAAGAAGCTATGCCGGTGGTTGTATCATCTCCCATCTCCCATCTCCTATCTTCTGTCTCCTGCGCAGTCACTGCTGCGCAATATTGTGACTTTCTCAATGCGGTTGCTGCTTCAGACCCTCATGCTCTCTATCATGAAGCCATGGAGACAGATCCTGATCGAGCCTGCATCGTACGGATGGGAGGGCCTGGAAGTTTTTATTATGAAGTCATTGCCGGAAGAGAAGATTCTTCCATCTGCTACGTAGATTTTTTTGCTCAAGCACGCTACTGCAATTGGCTTGAAAATGGAGAGCAAGCTGGTGAAGAAGGTGTGAAGAGCCTCGAAGAGGGTGCTTATACACTTAATGGACTTGATAAGATCTATGCTTCCACAAGTGATGCCATCATTTCTAAAAATGAAGGAGCCTCTTATTGGATCGCTGATAGCAACGATGACATTACTGAAGAAAACGCTACGGCTGCTTGTAGCTCCGATTTCATAGCAGATGAAAATTGCGGCTTTTCAATCGCTATGCCACAGGCACCTATGCTGACCTTGGTAGGGAAGCCTGCTGTTGATTCAATGGCATCTTCCGATTTGAATTCTAGTTCTTATTGGAAAGATGTTGTTGGCGTGGTTGGGATTGGGGGACTTGCAGTTTTGGGGTATAAGTTGATGCCAAGGATAGCATGTGAAACAGAGGTGAGCGCTAATGAGAGAGATTCAGTACCACAGGCTGAAAATAGCGTAGAAGTCCTTTCTCCTGAAGAGAATCATTCAGTAACAGATGAATCTACTATTCCTAGAGTTCCTTCCATTTCAAGAATAGGAGAGGCGAGCACCGTTGAGGAAAATTCAGTACGACAAGATGAAAATAGGGTAGGAGTGCCCTTGCCTGAGATTATTCGTGGTCCTATTCCTGAATTTGGAGGTGTAAGGATTATCAAAAAATATAACAAACAATTAATCATCACAGACGAAGAAGAAGTTGATTTAGATGAATTTATAGATGAGCCTATCAAGGGTAAAAGCTCTAATACATTCGAACAAAAAAATCGCGAAATTTTTGAGGAAGCAAAGAAGGAGTGGGAAGTAACTAAGAGTCAAGAGGAAGTGCCTGTACTTAGTGAGGGCGATATGGCGACGTTAGCTACGGAATATAATCAAGAAAAGAATGATTCAATGATTAAAATGATCAATGAAGCTAAGGACGCTATTAGTCAGTCGAATTACTCAGATGCTATTGAAAAAGTAAAAAAAATTAACGCATTAGCATCAGTATATTGGTATTATTATAATAATCAAGGGTTTATCAATTTAGCTAATAGCATGAAAGATATTTGTCAACAGGGCGCTGATAATACCTCTGACGAAAAAGAGCTTGAATTTTTTAAAACTCAAGAGCTTTATTGGAAGCTAGAATCTGAAACAATTAATCGCCTCAATGGTATAAGAGAACGTCTTAAGGAAGCAATTAATAGTCATCAAACGATTGATTCACTGACTTTACATTCTGAACTTACTCCTAATGATTCTGAGAGTACCAAAAAACTAGAAGATTTTTTTAACAGGACTAAAGCACTTGATAAGGACTTTCAAAGCAATTTATATGCTTGGCATGAGAGCAGAGATGAGTGTAGGGATGAGCTAATTAAATTAGCTGAAAGTATGAAAGATATTTACAAGCAAATTGTTGATTATTCTAATTTAGCTCTAAAGAATAATGACATTCAAGCTGATGATTCTAAAATCGAAGAGATTTGTAGTCTTGCTAATCAATATTATGATGATTGGAACAAATATGTTTCTTGGATAAATAGTACTTATGCTACAGATGCTGCTGAGCTTAACATGCTTTATGAGAATAAGATTTGTTATAATCTCGCTCGCAATTGTATACAAAACAATCCTTCTTCCAATAATGTCAGTCAGAATATGGCATCGCTAGCAAGAGATCGACTTAGGGGAGGTGGGAGCGGTAGTAAAATTACTCAGCTTTTATTCAGAGAAATTAAACAAAATTCAAGAGTAGCTTCTCTTTTACATGTGAAACCTATTCTAGATAAGAAACTTGCTCTTCGTGATGTAAGTTATTGGAATAACACAAGCGATTCTCGTGACGCCTATAATCTTATACATAGCAATAATAATGTTACGGATAGTGAAGCAGAAGAAGCAATAGTATCTAGTAACGATGAAGTACCTAAAGAGCATTTTTTCGACTTTCTTTTATTTCAGGATAGACAAAAAAGGCATCAAAATCTTTCTGAAGAATATGATAAAAGATTAGAAGAGGAGGATAGGAAACGGCCTAGTATTTCTGGTTTATTTCAACGGGGTAACTTTTTTAATTTGGATGTTTCTAGAAGAAACTTTTCTACTTCTACTTCAGGTGGTGTAAGAACTGAAAATATTAGACCAGGGGAGTCAGAAGTACCGCTGAAATCTGGCGATGAGGATGAAAGGAAAATGAAGAAAGTTGAACAATTCGTCACCCCAGATGTAGGATATGATCCAACTTTTGGTCAGGAAGCTAATGAGACATTGAATCCTGGAGAACAGATTAGTTTTGAAGAGTCTTTATATGAAGTTAGAAGGGATATTGAAATCAGACGATCTCCTGTGAACTTCTTTTTAAAGAGAACAGGGGAAGAGCTTATCAGAGATGAAAAGCTTGTGAAAATTAATGTTTCTACTCAGGCTAATCTTAATAATAGTTCTCCTGGTTTGAGCAGTGTCTCTAGAAGAAATTTTTCTATTTCTCCAGAATTTGAAAAACTAACTATTAAGATCAGCGGTGTTTATGATGAGTTTGGGCAAGATAGTGCTGATTTGATGAACTCTGGACGGGAGGCAGAGAATGTTGATGTACCTGCCGGAATCAAACTTAGTTATGAAGGAGACATTCTTGAGGTTTTGAAACCTATAATGCTCAAGCAAAGGAATGGTTATTTTTATTTTATAAAGAATTTGGAACTGTATAAGAAAAACGGAGAAATTCAGATTGACCCCAATGTTGTAAAATTAGGACCAACAATTGAGATTTAAATTCAATCAAGTTTTCTTAGCTTTCTTAATTTTATGATGCTTTAGAATGAGATCTTCCAAAAAAATAAAAACTTCCTGAGTGATCTCCAGATTGCTCAGGAGCTTATTTATCCTTGTTTTGGAATGTTATTAAGCTAAATTTTTTTTATGAATGAAATAACTTTTGAAATACGCGAAGACGAGGAGCAGCAGGGGTATACGGCCGCTGCTCTAGGGTATGATATTTTTACCGAAGGTGAGACGATGGAAGAATTACGCAGGATGGTTCGTGAGGCTGTGAAGTGTCATTTTTTTGACTTTCCAACAATGGAACGTCCAAAGGCTATCAGGCTTCATTTGGTCTGTGACGAAGTTCTGGTTGCATGAGAATTCCTCGTGATATTTCTGGTATTCAGTTAGTCAAAAAATTGCGTTATTTTGGCTATAGTCTTGTACGCCAAGAAGGCTCTCATCTAAGGCTTACAACAAATCAAAATGGACAACATCATATCACTGTTCCTAATCATTCTCCAATGAGGTTAGGAACGCTTCAAAACCTTCTTAAAGCAGTGGCCATTCACCATGATATTTCGCTGGAAGAAGTATTGCAAAAAATCAAGTAATTGCTTTGCGAGTTGCTTTATAATTTTTAATTAAAAGGTCCTGAGGAGTATAACATGCTTTACCCATTACCCATTAACCATTAATCTCTCTAACATGTCTGTAAAAAACCCTCTAAAAATTGCTGGTCGTGAATTTTCCTCCCGGCTTCTTGTTGGCACGGGAAAATTTTCTTCTGGTGCGATCATGCGTGATGCCTTGGCTGCCAGCGGCACAGAGATCGTGACGGTGGCGTTGCGACGTGCTGACTTGAGTGGAAAAAAAGATCCTTTTGCAACAATTCTCGATTTTATCGATGAAAAAAAATATCTCCTTTTACCAAACACCAGCGGAGCCAATACAGCAGAAGAGGCTCTGCGTCTCGCTCGGTTAGCCGTGACGGCAGGTTTGCCATCGTGGGTGAAACTCGAAATTCATCCCGACCCTCACTATTTGCTTCCCGATCCGATCGAAACATTGAAGGCTGCGGAGCAGCTCGTGAAGGAAGGGTTTACGGTATTGCCCTATATTAATGCCGATCCGGTTTTAGCAAAACGCCTGCAAGATATTGGCGTCGCGGCAGTGATGCCTCTTGGCTCCCCGATCGGTTCCAATCGTGGCGTAGAAACGCGTGCCATGATTGAAATTATTGTCGCACAAGCAATCGTTCCCGTCATTGTAGATGCTGGCCTTGGCGCACCAAGTCATCTTGCTGAAGCGTTAGAACTTGGTGCAGATGCAGTGCTTGTCAATACAGCGATTGCTGCCGCAACGGATCCTGTTCGCATGGCACGGGCTTTTCGTAGGACTGTTGAAAGTGCTGCTGAGGCTGTTGCTGCCGGTCTTCCTGGAAAAGCGGAGTATGCGATGGCGACAAGCCCGTTAACGGGATTTTTGAGTAAGCTGTAGTTTTATAAGAAGAATTCACCACAAAGAAAACAAAGAGAATTTTTTTTGAGATGTTGGTAGCAATTTTTATAGCGATCCTATTTTTCTTCCTTCAGCCTTTAGTCTTCAGACTCTAGCCTATTTTTATGTCTTCCGAACTAACTCCTATGATGCAGCAGTACCATACGCTGCGACGCGATCTTCCTCCGGATACATTTTTACTTTTTCGGATGGGGGATTTTTATGAAATGTTTTTTGATGATGCCGTCAAGGCAGCCTCAATTCTTAATATTTCGTTAGCAAAACGAGGTGAGACGCCTATGTGCGGTGTGCCTTATCATGCCATTCGTGGTTATATAAGAAGATTACTCAATGCTGGAAAGCGCGTTGCCATTTGTGAACAAGTTGGCGAAGTAAAAGTAGGCAAGCTAGTGAAGCGAGAAATCACGCGAATTCTCAGTCCAGGAACACTTGAAGATGTCGGTCTGGAAGAACGACAAAATAATTTTAGTGCGACGATTTTTCCTTTGAAAAAAAAGGATGCCAGCCGTCAAGGTGACGGAATTATTTTTGGTCTTGCTTATGCCGATGTAAGCACTGGGGAATTTTTTGTTACCGAGTTGCCAACAAGGGAGGCCTTATTGGATGAGCTTGCTAGGGTCGCACCGGCTGAAATCTTAACGCCGCAGCTGACGCAAGAATTAATGCCAGGCTTGAAAGAAGAACTGCCTTGCCTCGAGTTCATCGAGAATTATCTTTTTGATTCAGCTACTGCCATTGAAACATTGCGTTCTCATTTTAAAACACAATCGCTGGATGGTTTTGGTTGCGAGGATCTTGAGGCAGGCGTGACCGCTGCAGGCGCATTGTTGTATTACATCACACGGCATTTGCGTCGTGATGCAGGTCATCTTCGATCATTTCAACCTTACCGTCATGCCAGCCATCTTCTCATTGATGCAGCCACACAATCACATCTTGAGCTTGTTTCATCAAGGTCTGGTGCCTCGATGACCCTCCTTTCCGCGCTAGATCGCACAAAAACACCGATGGGAGGACGCACCTTGCGTCATTGGATTTTACATCCTCTCTACGATCTTGCCTTGATTCATGCGCGGCAAGATGTTCTTGAAAGCTTGCTTGGTAAAGCTTTACTCTTGAGTGAACTACGTGAAAAATTAACAAGCATTCGTGATATTGAACGTTCGCTTTCGCGGTTGAGTCAAAACTCTGGTAATGCACGCGACCTTGCAGCGCTCGGTGGATCGCTTTTAAAAATTCCAGAGTTAATGAAGGTCCTGAAAACTTTTTCTTCTGCACCTGAGTTGCTAGATGCTCTAACAAAAAACTTGCATGACCTTCCAGGCTTGACGGAAAAGCTCTTGCGAGCACTTGTCGATGAACCACCAGCCACAACCAAAGAAGGTGGCATGATCAGGCCTGGCTTCGATGCGGCTCTGGATGAGATTCATGCAGCATCGACGGAAGGAAAACAATGGATCGCTCAGTTGCAAGAAAGAGAAATTGTACGCACCGGAATTAAATCACTGAAGGTTCGTTTTACTGCCGTCTTTGGTTATTTCATCGAAATTACTAAATCCAACCTCGCTCAGGTGCCAGAAGAGTACACACGCAAGCAGACAACAGCTAATGGAGAGCGTTTTATCACACCTGAGCTGAAAGAAATGGAAGGAAAAATTCTTGGCTCGGAAGAACGCGCGCGTGCGCTGGAGTATGAAATTTTTCAACAACTTCGTGCAGAAGCGTTAAAAGAAATTTCAGCAATACAGACAACAGCAAAGACTATAGGTTCTCTCGATGCTCTTTGTTCCTTGGCAGAGACCGCACGATTATTTGCCTATTGTCGGCCTCTTGTGGATAAGTCTCCTCTTTTACTGATCACGGAGGGACGCCATCCTGTATTGGATCAACAGACGCGCGAAAAAACTTTTGTCCCAAACGATACTGATTTAAATGCCTCGTTGCATCGCATGGCTATCATCACCGGTCCTAACATGGCTGGTAAGTCAACCTATTTAAAACAAGTTGCCCTCCTTACGATGATGGCACAAATGGGAAGTTATCTTCCGGCAAAAGCAGCGCACATAGGCCTCGTCGATCGTCTTTTTACGCGGGTTGGAGCCAATGATGATCTTGCGCGTGGTCAATCGACGTTCATGGTTGAAATGCAAGAGACCGCAAAAATTTTGCATAATGCCACCGAGGGAAGTCTTGTTTTGCTAGATGAAATTGGTCGTGGCACGGCGACATTTGATGGACTCTCACTAGCTTGGAGTGTTGCAGAATATTTACATGATGTTACAGAAGCACGTACGATGTTTGCTACCCACTATCACGAATTGCCTGATCTAGCGCATACGCGCGCAGGCGTTAGAAATCTCAGCGTTGCGGTGAGTGAGTGTCATGAGGAAATTATTTTTCTTCACAAAATCGTCGCTGGTGCTGCCGATCGTAGCTACGGTATCCAAGTTGCACGGCTAGCAGGTCTTCCTAACTCAGTAATCGATCGAGCGAAAGAAATTTTGATTAATCTTGAAAAAGCAGAACTCAACACGGAAGGTAGGCCCTCGCTTGCTTCGAGTACGACAGCTGTTATTCATCGCCCACGGAGAAAGAAGGGCTATGAGGCGCATGCAGAGCTGAGTTTTGCTGATGAAGAAGCCTAACAAAACTGTAATTGCTCATCTCCTTCTGGAGATAAGCAATGGTTATTGGTTCTCGGTTCTCGGTTGATAGTGAAGAAATAGCTTTTTTCTTAGCTGCTAAAAAAAGAAGTATTGCCCTAAGAAGCTGATAAAATTGGATTTTTTTAAAATAAATCTTTCGAACAAAAATAATCAACAACCAACAACCGACAACTTCTTGCTCGTCTTCTTCGCCAGAAAGAGATGAACAATTACTTACTATGAACACAAAAAGATTTCAGGATCGACTTCCTGATGCATTAAGAGATATCGATTTTCAAATAGGCGTTGCACCTCAAGCAATGGGTTCTGTTTTAGTCTCTTTTGGGAAAACGCAGGTGATTTGCGCTGCAAGTATTGAGCCAGTTGTGCCTCGCTGGATGAAAGAGCAATCCGTCAGCGGTGGATGGTTGACAGCTGAATATTCGATGCTTCCTTATGCCACATCTCCAAGAAAAAACAGAGAGAGCACACGAGGAAAATTAGATGGACGTTCCGTCGAAATTCAAAGGTTAATAGGAAGGGCGCTCCGCGCAGCTATTGATCTTAAGGCTCTTGGGGCACGTACCCTTTGGATTGATTGTGATGTTTTACAAGCCGATGGAGGAACTCGTACCGCATCGATTACAGGTGCTGCTCTGGCTATGGCACTTGCATGCCAGCATTTAGTGAAACGTGGAGAATTGAAAAGTAATCCAGTAAAAAAATTAATTGCAGCTGTTAGTGTCGGTGTTTGTAAATCAGAAGTATTGCTCGATCTTGATTACTCCGAAGATAAAGATGCTGAAGTTGATCTCAATCTTGTCATGAATGAGTCACTAGAATTCATTGAAATACAGGCTTCTGGTGAGCAACATATTTTTAGCGATGCACAACTTGCAAAAATGCTTCTTTACGGGCGCCAAGGAATTGCTCTGTTAATTGAAAAACAAAAAACGATATTGGGAATTTGAAAATAATTTGTCGTTACAATGAAATTTTAAGGAAAATCCTTGACTATTTTTCTCTGGAAGCCAGTATCTAGCCCATCTAAATTATGTCTCGCAAATGTTCCATTACAGGTGCCGCTCCTACTCGCGGATCAAAAATTCATCGTAGAGGTCTCGCAAAGAAAAAAGGAGGTATCGGCATGCATGTCACTGCAGTGACGCCTCGTTTTTTTAGCCCCAATTTAAAAACAAAGCGTATTTGGGTTTCAGAGCTTAAGAAGTTTATAACTGTTAAGCTCAGTGCGCGTTCGCTAAAAACCATTTCAAAACGTGGCGCGCATGCCACGTTGCTGAAAGCTGGTCTTATCTAATTAAATAAACTAACTTTAACAACGAAAGGAAAAAACGACCATGTCCTTTAGCACTATTAGCAAAAAAAGCGGTAAAACCTATTTTCTTCATGAACGTCTTCAAGAACTTCGAGGTGGTAAAAAAGTAACTCTTTACTACTTTGCTGGAGTAGCTGGCGAAGCTGCAATTGATAAACTTCCTGAGGGGTATGAAATTGCTGAGAATGAGCGCACAGGGTTGCCTCTTTTAAAGAAGAAAAAGTAATTTTAAACTCTTTATTTTAAAAACGCGCCGACATTATGTTGGCGCTTTTTTTTGGTACTCGTTCAGCAGCCCGGAAAAGTTAACGTTTTTTTTAAAAAAAATTCACCACAAAGAGCACAAAGACTACACAAAGAACACAAAAAGAATTTTTTTATAAAAAAAATTCTAAGTACTGAATGACCAAAGCAAAAATCCTGTAGCCTGTAAGCCTATAACCTGAGCCCCTTGCTGTTACTTAATTCATTAAGTAACCTGCATTGGGGTTAGACTTCGTTTTGCCGTATATATCGTCACCACTCCGAGTGTTAGTGGTGTGGCTCTTGCTTCAACAAAGCCGCATTGTTCTAAAAGTTCACACATTGCAAGGCCTGAGGGAAAGGTTTCGATAGAGGCCCCCATGTATTTGTAAGCATCAGCTTTTCCCGTGATCCATCCGGCAAGATGCGGAAGAATATTGTGGAGATAAAAACGATAGAGTGGTCGTACAATTGGCAATGAGGGAAGTGAAAAATCGAGAATAAGCAGATGTCCACCGTTGCGCAGGATACGTTTCATTTCGCAAAGAGCATCTTTCCATGATTCCATATTGCGCAATCCAAAAGCAACTGTGACAGCATCGAAATTTTTTTCAGTGAACGGAAGCTTCAGTGCATCAGCCTCTAGGAGGTGATCAATATTTTTGCCCTTCGCTTGCTCTAGCATCTCTCCACAAAAATCAACGCCGGTAATTATTGAGGATGGGAGATTTTTTTTAATTGCTGCTGCCAGGTCGCCACTTCCTGTTGCTAGGTCCAAAATATCTCTGGGTCCCCATGAGGCAACTTTTTGAGCTGCTAGAAAACGCCACCAAATATCAATGCCTCCGCAAAGCAGGTGATTAGCTAGTTCATAGCGCTTTGCAATGGAAGCGAAGAGTTGTTTGATGTCAGTGGATGGTGGCATTGGGAAAAATGTGCTCACGAGAGGAATCGAACCTCCATGGAATTACCCATACGCTTCTGAGACGTACGCGTCTGCCAGTTTCGCCACGTGAGCAAGGAGTAAAGAAGACTAGCAATAAGGAGCGGAAAGAGCACACAAAATTTCTTTAAAAATTTCAGCAAACTTCTTTGCAAACTTGCTTATGCCGATAAAGTAGAAGGAGTATACCATTCGCACGCGAATGATATATAAGAGCATTTGCAAAGGAGTTATATGATTATTGTTTTTAACAAGCCTTACGGTTGTTTGTCCCAGTTCACTTCCGATGGTTCGTCTCATCGCACGCTAGCTGATTTTGGTTTTCCCTCGGGCGTGTATGCCCTGGGGCGCTTGGATGCGACCTCAGAAGGACTATTGTTTTTGAGTGATGAGAAGGGACTCAATACAAAACTACTGGATCCAACGCATGCTCATGAACGTTGTTACTGGGCGCAAGTCGAAGGTACGCCAACCGCGGAGACGTTACAAAAATTTCAAGAAGGAATTTTAATTAAAGATTATCAGACGCGTTCAGCCTGGGCTCAGGTTCTAGATCCACAGCCATCCCTACCACCGCGTAATCCTCCAATTCGCGTGAGAAAAAATATTCCTGATGTTTGGATTGAAATTATTTTAACCGAAGGAAAAAATCGTCAAGTGCGTCATATGACAGCAGCCATCGGATATCCAACATTACGCCTTATCCGTGTGCGCACAGGAAATTTTGAGCTTGGTGACCTGCCTGTTGGCACATGGCGAGAACTTGCAGAGGAAGAGAGGGAACAACTTTTTTGGGAAAAAAGGACTGATAGCATGGATAAAAAAGAATTTAACAAGGTTAAATTTTTATGAAATCTCACGAGCGCACACAACATCTCCCTCCAGGCGGCGAAAAGCGGGTCATGCTTCATTCTTGCTGTGCTCCTTGTTCTGGCGAGGTGATGGAAGCAATGATTGCCTCGGGATTAGAGTTAGAAATTTTTTTCTACAATCCAAATATTCATCCCCGAAAAGAATATGACTTACGTAAGGAGGAAAATATTCGTTTTGCTGAAAAACATAACATTCCTTTTGTTGATGCCGATTACGACACCGATAATTGGTTTGCCCGCGTGAAAGGCCTCGAGTTTGAGCCTGAACGAGGAATGCGTTGTACGGCTTGTTTTGATATGCGTTTTGAGAGGACAGCATTGCATGCCTATGAACGAGGTTTTCCAGTAATGACGAGTTGTCTTGGAATTTCTCGTTGGAAAAATATGGAGCAAATTAATGCTTCTGGAATCAAGGCTGCAAGGCGCTATGAAGGTCTCAGTTACTGGACATTTAACTGGCGTAAGGCTGGTGGGTCCGAGCGAATGATTGAAATTTCAAAACGAGAGGGGTTTTATCAGCAAGAATATTGTGGCTGTGTCTATTCGCTTCGCGATACAAACAAATGGCGTGTTTCGACGGGACGTAAAAAAATTGAACTTGGAAAACTTTTTTATAAGGAAGTAGCGAGTGGAGAGTAACGAGTTTTATAATCTCTCATTTACTGGAATGAACAGCTACAAACTATGAACTACGAACCAGTCTTTAATCAACCTAATGCCATTCTTATTTCAGATGTTTCTATCAGGATGGGGAGCCGCGACATTTTAAAAAATGTCAATGCCTCTATTAAGTCAGGTGAATTCATCGGTATCTTTGGACCAAATGGTGCTGGTAAATCAACCTTAATGAAAGCACTGCTCGGCTTGATTCCAGTTCACACCGGAGTAATTTCCATTTTTGGTAAAACGCCAAAAATCGCAAGTCAGAAGGTAGGATACATGCCTCAACTGTTAACTATTCCTGAGAGGACGGGTCTGAGTTCACGATCCTTGATTATGGCTGTGCAGCAAGGAAAGGATTGGGGGTTGCCATGGAATAAGGTAGCAGCTCAAAGCGAAGTTGATGAAGTATTAGAACTTGCTAACGCGCGTGATTACTCTGAGGCCCGATTTAGCACGCTTTCTGGTGGTGAAAAACAGCGGATTATTCTTGCGCAAGCATTGCTTGGTAAGCCTCGATTGCTTTTGCTCGATGAGCCCCTCGCAGGGCTTGACCCTCATCATCAGGTGCAATTAATCAAGTGCCTAAAAAAAATAAAAGAGAGAACAGGCACAACGATTCTTTTTATTGCTCATGATATCAATCCTCTACTTGGCGTGATGGATCGTATTCTCTACGTTGCCGGTGGGAGTGCCGCTCTTGGTACCGTTGATGAAATTATTTCCGATAAAAAATTGAGCGAACTCTATAATACCGAAATGCAGGTAGCCAAGATTAATGGCCACCTTTTTATTATTCATGCAGAGAGTGGTGCTTTAGAAAAAACGACATGCCAAGGGTGTTGCTAAGCAGCCTCTGTCCAAAAAGAGTAACTACCAAGGTTTCAAAATAAAGCTCTGTAACCCACTATGAATTACCTTCATTACGATTTTGTTCAGCATGCCCTTCTAGCAGGGTCACTAGCTGCTATTCTTGGAGCCATCGTTGGTTATTTTGTGGTGATTCGAAATGTCGGATTTGCGGTGCACGCATTGGCTCATATTGGATTTACCGGTGCAACCGGCGCTTCCTTGCTGATGCTAAGCCCGTTGGAAGGGATGCTTGCCATTTCTGTTCTGGCAGCAATGATGATGGGAGTTGCGGGAAATAAATTAAATCGAAGTGATGTCGCTATTGGAATGGTCCTTTCGCTTGCCTTAGGCATCGGAACACTTTTTCTCGCCCTCTATAAAGGCTTCGCAGGTGAGACGACAGCTATTTTATTTGGTAATATTTTTGGGGTTTCTCACGAGCAGATTATTCAAACGTTTTTTCTTTCGATGATCACGCTTGGCATCTTAGCAATTTTTTCGCGCAGGCTTCTTTTTGCTAGCGTGCAACCAGACCTTGCGGAAGCTCATGGAATCTCGCTCTCATGGCTATCGGTTGTTTTTATGATCCTTGTCGCTGTCTCTGTTACACTAGCAAGTCAGGTCGTCGGCATATTGCTCGTTTTTTCTTTAGTCATCGGTCCTGCAAGTATCGCAACGCGGCTCTGTCGGAATTTTTGGAGTGGCTTATCAATTTCTATTATCATTGCGCTTGGGACAGTCTGGAGTGGAATTCTTTTAGCCTGCTTAACAAATTGGCCTCCTAGTTTTTGGATTACCGGAATTCTTTTTTCTTTATATGTAGTAACAGAAATAGTGTTGAAGGTTTTTCGATAAATGTGCGGTATATATACTTGTCACGAATGAAGATATCGGTTTTTGTTAATTGTCCTTATTGTCTCTAGCGGCATTGTCACCGCTCACGTTATGACTGTATAGGGCTTCGCTCTTGCCTCTTGCTAGGGAAAACAATTTCAGCGTAGAAAAATCCTGATTTTCATTCGTGATGAGTATCTTTTTATTTTTGGCTTCGTTGTTTTTTACTAGTCTGCTCTTGGCTCAAGCAGAGCCTGTGGAAACAGAGGCTCAAATTCAACAGACAATTCGACCTGGATTTTCTACGCGTGATTTTAGGCCATGGATGGATGCTAATTTAAAACCATGGCTCGATGGAAACGATGCGACGGGTGATTGGAGCGGTTGTCGTGAAAAATGCATGGGTAAAGGCGTTGACCTTGGTCTCTCTTCAATGAATGAAGTCTGGGGAAATACCACCGGCGGTATCAAGACAGGCTCTGTTGCCACTGGCGCCTTGCAGCTTGCGACGGCAATCGATTTTGAAAAATTGATCGGCTGGCAGGGAGGAAGTTTTTATTCGCGTTGGCTTTTTCTTACAGGTCAAGATCCCTCAGCGAATTTAGTCGGCGATTTTTTTAACATTTCCAATATTTATGGTTACAATACGTTCCGAAATACCGAACTTTGGGTGCAACAGAAATCTTGGGATGATAAATTTTCTTTGCGAGCCGGTCAGCTTGTTGCCGATTCAGAGTTTGCGATTTCAGACTACGGGGCACTTTTTATAAACTCCACGTTTGGGTGGCCTGCTTTTATTTATACTAGTGTGCCCAATAGTGGTCCGAATTACCCGGTAGGTACGCCTGGTGTGCGTCTCGAATGGAAACCAACAGAGCAGCTTTCCTTTAAGACAGCAGTTTTTCAAGGGAATTCTCAGTCCCAGAATATCAACAATCATGGTTTTTATTGGGAGCTCAATGCAGACCAAGGTTTTTTTTATATGGGTGAAACTATTTATCATTATGATCTTGGATTGCCTGGTCAGATCAAAGCAGGAAGTTGGTTTTATTCAGCTGACTTTCCTAATGCGAATGGCTCCAACTCTTTGTTTTGGGGTAACTATGGAATCTATGGAATCGTTGATCAGATGATTTATCGTAAACTAACTCCTATAAGCAAGGTTGTAAAAAGTCCTGAAAATGTACTTCCAAGCGGTAATGGGAAAAAAGTGGTCGATGTTCCAATCAATCAAGGACTCGGTGTTTTTAGCCGTATTGCTTTTGAGCCTGCCGATCGTAATCTGGTTAGTTTTTATTGCGACTCAGGATTAAATTATAAAGGACTTCTTCCTGCCCGAGATCATGATACTCTCGGGCTTGGAATTGCCTATGGAGAATTTAGCAGAGCTGCAATGGGTAATACGACCGGAGGTCAAAGTTTCTGCAGTACGAGCAGCGGTCTTACACAGATTCAACCAGGCTCACTCGCTGCTGGTTTTGAAATGGCGATCGAAACAACGTATCTTGCGCAGCTTACACCATGGCTTGTTATCCAGCCTGACATGCAATACATCATTCATCCAGGCCCTGCTTCCAATCTTGGGTATTCGCTTGTATTGGGTCTTCGTGCAACGGTGACTTTCTAGAGCGGCGACCTAAAAAGTACTAATGTGTTTGAATTTGAAGTTTGAGTTTGAGTTTTTTCTAATGCTTCCTACACTTCAACTTCAACTGTGACTTATCCTGCTACGGAGTAGCAAAGGAGGGGTGGTAGAGTGGTTGATTGCACCGGTCTTGAAAACCGGAGAGGTGTTAAAGCCTTCGTGGGTTCGAATCCCACCCCCTCCGCCATTATGCCCAAAGAAATAAAATTATCTTTTGAAAAAGTGCACGCTGTAAGCAGGCGTTACGCTTGGTCTGTAGTCGGGATGCTTTGGTTAATTTGTTTTTTAAACTATGCCGATCGGCAAGTTATCAGTGTAATTTTTCCACTGCTTGAGCATGAATTTTCACTCACAAAATTTCAACTGGGACTGATCGGTTCTTCCTTCATGTGGGTCTATGCAGGCTGTTCCTTCCTTGCAGGATTTTCCACAGATCGTTTTCCACGTAAGCAAGTGATTCTAGGCGGGTGTCTTTTTTGGAGCTTCGTTACGATTTGCACAGGCTGGTGTGGGAAGTTCTGGCAATTTATCATTGTTCGCGCGCTCGAAGGGCTTGGTGAGTCATGTTATTTTCCAGCGTCGATGTCAATGCTGGCTGATTACCATGGAAAAACGCGTTCGCGAGCGATGTCCTTACATCAATCAGGTGTCTACCTTGGAACTATTGCTGGAAGCTGGTTTGGAGCCTGGATAGCGATGCATTATGGATGGCGCAGTGGATTTTATTTTTTTGGCAGCATGGGAGTAATCATTGCGCTACTGCTGTTTTTTATTTTGCATGAACCTCGTCAAGAGGCTGTTGAAAATGGAGAAGTAGCTTCTGTTACTGGCGAGGTTCTTTCTGAAGAGACCGCAGACCATCCACTAGACTTTGTTGCAACCTTTCACTATGTATTTCAACGGCCAGCAGTGCTCTTACTGATGCTTGCCTTTGCTGGTGCTAATTTTGTGGCGATGGTTTTTCTTACCTGGATGCCAACGTTTCTTTATGAAAAATTTCACCTGGGTGTCGTCTTTGCTGGATTTTCTGCAGTGATTTTTATCCAAGTCGCCAGTGCGATCAGCGGCCCGTGCAGTGCCTGGCTAGCTGATTACCTTTCAATAAAAACAAAAAATGGTCGTGTTATCGTTCAAATAATGAGCCTGCTTCTAGGTGTTATCACGATTGTGGCTGTGGGAAAAGTGACCAGTTTTATTCCCCTCATGATTGCAATGATTGCGTTTGGTTTTTCCAAGGGAGGATATGATGCTGGAATTTTTGCAACGCTTTTTGATCATGTAGAAAAAAAGGTGAGAGGCTCTGCTGTTGGTATGATGAATACCATTGGCTGGATTGGCGGTGCCTTAGGACCAATTGTTGTCGGTGCTTTCAGCACCTATGGACATGGCACTGCCATGAATTGTATGAGTACTGCGATCTCCTGGAGCGCCTCTTTTTATGGAGTTGCAGCTTGTTTACTAATGGGAGTCGTTATTTTGACAAAGAAAAAAGAAGGATGATCCTAAAAACGTGAATAGAAATGAAAAATTTGACGCAATATAGTCGGCCTGAAGCTGTTCGTTCTAAAGCCTCACTAACCGTGCAGGT
>JBIRBD010000108.1:0-6765 GCA_044326465.1 Chthoniobacterales bacterium | reverse complement strand
CTCTTTTTTCTTTTTGGCGGAGCCTCATTCTTTGTCGCTGCAACTTTGTTAGGATTGGGTATCGTAAAATTCCTCGGCGAAGAATGTCATCTCGGAATTCGTTTTGGTTGGGCTTTTGTTTTTGTTTTGAGCTGGTCGTTTTTTCTCGATCTTTTGGATCAGCTTCACTTTTTCTCGATGACTTGGAAAAAAACACTCGGGCTGCCTGGTGCCGGTGGTTGGTTTGGGCATGCGCTCGGAATGGCTTTAGGAAGGCATGCGATGGGGATCTTTGGATCGATATTTCTTTTTGTCATTATGGCTCTGGTGAGTCTGACGCTCACAACAGGTCTGCATCCCATTCCTACAACAAAAAGAATTTTTTTAGGGCTCTGGAATTTTTTTTTCAAGCTCTGTCGATTTTTGAAAAATTTTCTCCTCAGGAAAAAAGAGTCTGCAATTTCTGCTAAGTCTGAATTTCCTGATTCTGTAGCAAGAAAAAAAACAACGGCTCGTAGCCGTAAAAAAACAGAAACCACGGAACTTGCTCATGAGGGTGATAAAATGTCTTCGCAAGAGTTTTCTGAAAAAATAGATCTTCCTCCGCCAAAGATTATTGATGCGAGTGTTCCTGCTCCTCCGCGCAAACCAACCTTAGCTGAGGTGATGAAAGCAAAGTCCGAAAAAGAGGCCGCGGCGGCTCCTGAAAAAGGGCTTTCCAGTCTCTCCTTAGAAAATTACACCCTGCCAAGCCTCGATCTTTTGGAGACGCATGAAAATGATGCGCGCAAGCCAGCTGATCCTGCCTTATTGCAAGCTGTGCAGCAGACGCTTATCGAAACGCTTGCGCAATTTGGAATTGAGGTGGCACCTGGCGATATCACAAAAGGTCCGACGATCACGCGGTATGAGCTCTATCCCGCTAAGGGAGTTCGTGTGGATCGTATTTCTAACCTCGAGCGCGACCTGGCGCGTGCGACCAGCGCCGAGCGGATTAATATTCTCGCGCCGATTCCTGGCAAAGATACTGTTGGTGTTGAGATTGCAAATAGCAATAAAGTCAAAGTCGCCATTCGCGAGCTTTTTGATAGTGATGCCTGGCATTCCAGTAAAGCAAAGCTGCCACTCGCGCTAGGCAAAGATGTTTATGGAACTCCCATCATTGCCGATCTTGCTCAGATGCCTCATCTCCTTGTTGCGGGGGCTACTGGAAGTGGTAAAAGCGTTTGCATCAATTCTATTATCACAAGTTTGATTTTTAAACATACACCAGAAAATCTTCGCTTCATCATGATCGATCCAAAGGTCGTGGAGATGCAGATTTACAATACTCTTCCGCATTTAGTGACTCCGGTTGTGACCGATCCCAAAAAAGTTTTGCTCGCGCTGCGCTGGGTCATTGAAGAGATGGAGTTGCGCTATAAAATTTTTGCGAAGGTAGGTGTGCGGAATGTTACAGGTTTTAATGATAGACCCAAAAACCGGCCTTCACACTCTACTGAGGCTGCGAACGGCGTCGTCGTGCCGGTGCTCGGAGCATCGAGTATTGCTCATACACTCAGCCCCTCCGCGCCGTCAACTCCTAGCCGTTCATCAGTCTCAGCGAGTTTGAAGGCCGGTTCTAAACCATTTTTTCCTACTGCTGAAGAAGTCGATGAAACAGAAAATGAAAGTGCTTCTGAATATAATTCAGAGGCAGATTTTATGACCATGGAAGAAGAACCAAGGGCGAAAGCGGTGCCTCATCGACGCGACCGTGAGGAGGAAATTATTATTCCTGAACATATGCCCTTTATTGTTGTTATTGTAGATGAGCTTGCTGACTTGATGCAGACAGCTCCTGCAGATGTTGAGGCTGCTATTGCGCGCATCACCCAGATGGCACGTGCAGCCGGAATTCACATGATTGTGGCAACGCAGACACCACGTGCTGATGTTGTTACGGGAATTATCAAAGCTAATATTCCAACACGTATCGCTTTCCAGGTTGCTTCCAAAATCGATAGTCGTGTTATTCTTGATGAGAACGGAGCAGAGCGACTGCTAGGACAGGGGGATATGCTCTATCTTCCACCAGGTAGCGCAAAAGTTACGCGTGCACAAGGAGTGCTTGTCACTGATGAAGAGATTGCGCGCCTGGTTGATTTTCTTGCAGCGCAAAGTCAGCCGATGTTTGAAGCGAGCATCTCCAAAAAATTATCGGGTAATATTATGCCAGAGGAAGATATTACCGAGGCAGAAGAAGAGCTCGTCGAAAAATGTCTCGAAATTATTCGTCAGGAGAAAAAGGCATCAACCTCCATGTTGCAACGCAGGCTGCGTCTTGGCTATAGCCGTGCTGCACGCGTCGTCGATATTTTAGAGCAACGCGGAGTTCTAGGCCCCAAAGATGGAGCACGTGATCGGGAGATTCTAATTGATCTCGATAGCCTAGGTAATAATGAAAATTTCTGAGCAATAACTGCTCACGAATCATCATTTAGGTCTTCGTTCCAATAATCAGGATTTCTAGCATCCTCTTTAGGGTCTATCTTGTATTTTGCAACCAAAGAAGAGCTATTAGTATCTTCTTCATTGTCTACCTGATCGTAAAAAATAAGTATATTCTGAGCTAATGGAGAAGGAATAAGTATAGGAGGAAAATTAGGAATATGTAACTCACTCTCTCGAAGACTTTTAGCTGCTTTTAATGCATTAGCGAGATTGAGTCTCCCTCCCGATATACACCTGCTAGCAAGTTCCGGAACAGGATGAGATGCATTAGTAATTATTTCTATAAGTTTCTTAGCAGTACAACCTGGATAGATAGCCCTCATAAGAGCAAGAGCACCTGTAACGTGAGGTGCGGCCATTGAAGTTCCGCTAGAAAAACAGTAAGAAGTATCTTTGTTTACCTTAAGAAAGTTACCTATCTTACTGAAAGTTCCTGCTGATAAAATATCTTGTCCAGGAGCAGCTAAATGAACTGTTGTTTTTCCATAATGAGAAAAATCAGCTAATTTAGGAGAGCTCCTTTGAGATGCAGCGACAACTACTATGTTCTGAATGTTAGGAACTGAAGCGAACTTTGCTGGATAGTATCCATGTTTATCATTGTTTCTAGGATCATTATCATCAGAGCTATTAGAATCATTAGAATCATTATTATTAAGATTAGGCTCTGTACCTCCTGCAGCAGGCTCTGCATTTCCTGCTGCGACAACAACGACAGCTTCGCTGGCATAAGAACGTTGTAATGCATCTACTAACTCTTGATAATTTGAAGGATCAAAGTCAACTCTTCCACCAAAACTGCAATTCAGAATACGTGCTCCATTATGAACAGCATAATAAATAGATTGAGCAAAATCACTATCAATTCCTTGAGTTGCTTTTCCTTTATAATCCAATATTTTACAAGCCATTAGTTGAACTTTCCAAGCAACACCAGAAATTCCTACACCATTATTTCCAACAGCTCCAATGATTCCTGCGCAATGAGTTCCATGACCATGGTAATCCATAATATCATTCTTTTTCTTAAAAATTTTTTCAGGAAGAAAATTAATACCATGAGGATGAACGCAAGGATTAGTAGCAGAGGTAGTAGAGAAATTTGGATCAACCCACATATTACCCCTAAGATCTTCATGCCTATAATTGATTCCTGAGTCAAAAACAGCAACAACAACATTCTCCGCTGAAGTTTCTATATCCCACGCTTCAGGAGCGTTAATACCATTGCTATCCCAAAGACTCCATTGGCCATCATTGTAGTTTCGATCACCATTATTTAAGGCGTAATATAGGTCCTTAGGAGTAGCAGATCCATGAAATATACCATCAGGTCTAGGGTTAGTCTCCGGCATCTCGTTTTGAATCTTTTGAAATATCTGTTCCCATAAATCTATTAATGAGGCTCGCTTTAGAAGTAAATTAAATGCATTTGGTCTAAAATGGAGGCGATATAAAGGCTTATCTGAATAAAGTTTTTCTAATGATGTTCCATTAATATTTAATTTTTCTAAAAAAGCATTTTCTGCTTCTTGAGTTTTTGCTTCTAAAGTTACTAAGAGATGATCAGCAACAACTTCTTTTCTGCTTAAAACAGTATTGTTATCAACAACCTCTTCCAACCTAACATAAGGATAAGCAAAATCAGTTTTTAAGACCCTAACGTACGTCTTTTGGTTTAATTCGGGATGGCTAAATTCTCTATAATCTATGACACTACCTCCTGGATAAGAGAGTTTTTCTCTATCAGAAAGGTGATCAAGAGGAGATGGTTGTAGAGGAACCCTAGATTTAGAAACTGGCTCTTCCGTGACGTCTGAATTGAGCGGTTCACCTTTTCTTCTTTGAACCTCTCTTTTTTGTTTTTGATAGTAAGATGTTTCTTGAGACCAGTGAGTTTTTTCCTTCTCCGCTTTTCTAAGCTCTTGATTCCATTCATTTCTTAATGAGTTAGGAGCTTGAGCAAGGCCTTCTTGATAAGTTTTTTCTACTCGATCCCAAAGTTTTGTTGCATGGTTAGCTTTGCTAATGACCTCACCTAATAAGGAAGCTGCTTCAGGATGATTAATTGCTTGGGTATCCTCTTCTTCATACCTCTCTAATTTTTTAATTTCAAACCAGTTAGAATTATAAGTAAGAGTTTCAGCGTTTTTGGCATGACAAAAAAGAATCTTAGCAGTCAAAAGGTTAACTCTATTTTCTGCATGTTCAAGTTCTGCCCTCCAGCGTGCTTTTATCCAATAGGGAGGGTTATCTTTACTTGATGTGTAAGCTTCTAAGGCTTCTTCCCAAGCTACTTTTGCATTCTCTAATTGTTGAATAGCCCTATCCCATAGAGGAATTCTCTTATCGGCAGAAGCAGCAGCAGCTTTTTTTTCTGCATTAAGCCCTCCTTGTTCTAGCCGTTCTGCGTTAGTTATAAGGTCGATAACGGCTGCTTTTTTCTGTGAAGAAGTTAGATTTTGCCAGTTAGAGAGAGTTTCGTTCGAATAAAAAGTCTCACTTCTTGCGTCCTTAACTTCAGCTTTTGGGGCCTTAAATTTTTCCTGATAATAAGCTGCATCAGTAGGAATAGGCATATATCCAGTTTGGTCTAATCGCTCTTCTTTCCTCGTTTCTAACGTCATTGATGAGGAGGCAGAAGGTTTACCTCCAAAACGCCAATCATAAACAGCTTGAGCAAAGTCAGCAGCCTCTCGAGCAGCTTTAGCAAACCTACGAGCATTAGCATCATACGTAGGAGCATAAGCAGCATACGTAGCAGCATCAGCAGCATACGTAGCAGCATCAGCAGCATAATGAGCAAAATCAGCAGCATCAGCATTAGCAGCATAACGAGCATAACGAGCAGCACGAGCAGCATAACCAGCATCACGAGCAGCATAACCATCATCATAACCAGCATCACGAGCATAACGAGCAGCATCAGCAGCATAATGAGCAGCAGCATTAGCAGCATGAAGAGCAGCATCAGCAGCGGCTTTTAAAGTCTTATCGTTGGGATCTTCCTTAAAAGCTTGAGCTGCTTGAGAGAAAAAATCCCAAGCAATTTTCATGCGTGCAAAAGGTGCATTTAAAGAAAATTCATCAACTACCTGCTTAGAGTTTGAGCTATCTAAAGACAAGGATTGCGTAGGAGTCATTTCTGTAGAAATTTCTTCTCTATCTCTGAAGCGGTCCTTATCATTATCTACTTTTTGATTTAGAGGATCGATTATCTTCTTGGTTCCAAGCTCATTCTGAGGCTCAGGTTTTCCAGCTTGAGGTGCCCTTCCTGCAGCTGTATCACCAGGCTCCATCATTAGTTCATGGCCAAAAGCAGCAAGTCCAAGAATTCCGACAACTGCGCCAACTTGTTCTATGCTTACATCTTGGATGTGAGAGTTGAAATTAGAAGTTGAAGTGGGGGAAGAAACTCCAGCCAGTGTCAACATCATTGAGGGAACTTCGATCTCCAAGAAATTGTTGTTACTCCTCACATCTTCGATGTGAGAGTTGAAGTTAGAAGTTGAAGTGGCAGAAGAAGAAATCTCGCTATTCATTTTTCCTAACCTGCCAGCGAAGCTGGCTTCTTCCTGTAGTCTGTAGTCTATTAGCTGTAAGCTGCCTCCAGATAAGTTGTCAGTATAGCCCTGCTCTTCCTCCAGCCTATAGCCTCCGGCCTTTAGCCTATCAGCGCAGCTGATTCCTGCCTGTAGCCTATTAACATAGTTAATCAGAAAATTTTCTCTACCAGCGATCACTTCATAATGAAGTTTTCCAGGCTCCCCAGAACGTAGGATGCATGCTGCCTCTGGATCAGCAGCCATTTTTTCATCATAGAGATGATGAGGATCTGTAGCTGCAACACGATTTAAAAAATCACAATATTGCGCAGCGGTCACTAAGCAGGAGATAGAAGATAATACAGCAACTGGTGTCTCTCTTTTTTCTTCCATTGGCCTGCAGTCTTCAGCTTGCAACCTACATCTACTAATAAGACTGCTTGATGCCAACAAGCCAACAAGAAGAGTTTTTCTTAAGCCGAATATTTTCATAATCTTGGGGTAATAAGGTTATTCTTGATTAGAACTCTTTTAAGAAAAATCTACTAGGAAATAAACTTAATCTCGACTTTCGGATTTTTGAATATAAATGTTTTAATGTATTTATAGTAAGCCATCAATGAAAACAGTCGCTGCAAGATAAAGAAAACTTCCTTTCGTTAATTATCAAGTTGTTATTTACAATTGGGAAAGTCGGGTTAAATCGGGAGAAAAAATTTATAAAAACAATTCTTTTTGTGTTCTTTGT
>JBIRBD010000090.1:0-8242 GCA_044326465.1 Chthoniobacterales bacterium | reverse complement strand
TCTTTGATGAGAAGGGGCAGGTTCACCTTGAAACCATCCCCACCAAGTTCGTTCTTTAGGCTGTTGTTGCTTTTTTTCTAGAAAATTAGCGTCAGAAGGTGCATTGCTAACTTCCTTACTATCTTCTGCTCCCTCAGCATAGGCCACAGGATTAAGTCCCATGAGCATATTCACTGCCATTCTCTTGCTACTATTAATTGCCTTTGTCATCTCTCTGCTCATAACCGCCTTTGCTGTTCTAGCATCAGATAGGCATAGGCTAGGTCTTAATCTTCCTATTAAAAAATTAGCCTGAGGCATGAAAGAAAAAATTTGTTGCATCCTATTTTCTCTCAAGGAGAACTTAGGCATGGAAAGAAGATTTTTTCCTAAGTTTATTTCTCTTACATCATTAATTGCTTTAAATCCTCTAACCTCTTCAGAGGGAAGCATCATTCCTCGTGCTAATGCGGCTCCTATAAAAGGGGCTGCTCTTAAAATTGTTCCTGGTCGTGACGCCCAAGCTATTTTTTGTGCAGCGTTGGCCATGAATTGGGTTGATATGGTTGATATAGGATAAGTAGAAGTTGCAATATTAGCTAAGGTAGAAGCTTGTTGATCAACGGCACTTTGTAACGATAAATCTCCTTCAGTCGAGGTCACCCTATTTATTGGAATTGTTCTTATGTTAGAAGTCCTCGTTTCAGCCAATCTCGCAGGAAAGCTGTTTCTAGTAGCGATTCCCTCTCCTCCAACTCTGCCTCCTTCAATGACAAGCCCTGCTACCATTATTGAGGTCGCGATTGCAGCTGCATCTTCTATTAAAGAATTTTCTAAGCCTGCTGAAGTTTTAGAAATTAAAGGGGTTAGCGAAAGAAGCGTTGACTTCGTTGCTACACAAAACCCAACTTTGCTAGAACTAATATCATTTCCATAGAAATGGGCTATCTCATCAACTGAAAGATAATATCTGCTATTGCTCGCTGGTGTTATTGGTAGTGCTATCTCTTGGTTTTTTGAAGTATCCCCTGTTAAGTCACCAAGCGTATAAACACCTTGCTCTGTCGTTACTGGCCCCTGTTCTCCAATGGGTTGATTATTTTCCAACCAGTTGCAAAAACGCAGTGCCGCTTCGAGATTTACATAACTTACAAGAAAATCTTCCTCTCCAGAGGTAACACTATAAGAATAGTTTCCTGGAGCTCCAGAGCGAATGATAGTAGCTACTGTGTTATCTTCTTCTATCTCAGAATCATAGAGGTGATGAGTATCATCCTTGGCTACGGCATTGAGAAATTGGCAATATTGACCGGCTGTAATGGCAGAAGTAGCATTCAGGATAAGTGGTTGAGAGGCTGTATCTCTCCTCTTTACCGATGAATTAACAATATTGTTTTTTTGAAAAGAAAAATTATTTTTTATGTTAGAAGAGCCACCTTCTGCGCTTTCTATTGGTACGTTCTGCGCGGCAAGAGTTCCCGTGATGCCAAGCATAATAGATAAAAAGAGGTTTTTTTTATTCATTGGAATATCAGTTATTCTTTAATTCTATTTTTTTTCAAAATTACTTTCCCATGCATCATCTGCAGCATTTTTTTCTTTTTCAGCATCCTCAACAGCTGCTATCCAAGCATCTAAAGCAAACTGAGGTATATTCTGAGAAGGAGTTCCTAGGTTATCATTACCAGAGGGACTATGAGAACGCTGTTCGCTATCACGATCATTTATTCTAGCTATTCTATTATTGACTCTTTCTCTGGCTGCCAGGGCAGCTTGAGACCATTGAGTTTCGCTATGCTCTGCTCTACGAAGATCAGAGCCTTTGATTTCTGCATTTCTAACAGCTTCTACCCACTGAGTCGCTAAGTTAGCAATAGCCTCTACGGTATGAGCTTCAGCCTCTAACTGACGTAAGCTTTTAAACCAGAAAGAAGAAATCCATAACTGATTTTCATCAGCCTTAATTTTCTCATTTTCAGCAAGTCTAAAAGTCTCTTCTGCTTCCTGAGCTTTATTAATGAGTTGCTGAAGAGCTATTCGAGCTTGCTCCGTTTTATTAATAGCTTCAATAACCCTGTCACTTCTGCCTGCTTCCTTATCTACAACAATAAAACGAGCAGCATCGTTCGCAACTTCATGGCACATTTGAATAATTTTTGGATTTGCAATGCGCCGCGCCTCTATCATATGAGCTCTCGCACTAGCTGTATTTCTCGCAACATACTCAGCCATAGACTTATTCAAAGAAACTTCACGCCTTCTAAGATTTATTTCTTCTTCCTGTTTTAGTTCACTCCAACGATCAATATATAATTGTTCAATAAAATCCCTTGGAAGTTGATGTTCAATTTGTAACCAGCCCTCTAAGTTTTCTCGATGACTATTTCCTGGTGGATACATATTAATAATAGTGTGGAGGAAAAGATCTCCAAGAGGAACAGGGGCTAGCTGATGAGAAGCAATAATAAGAAGTGGGTTATTAGCACTAAATTCACCAATCACTTCATTAGGATGTTCTTCATTAGGATGATGAAATGGCCTTAATTCAACTACAGGAATAGCAGGAACAGCATTTTCAATTCTTAATGTTCGCTCTTGCGCTCCCGGTACATCTTCAGCTAACGCTACCTCTGCTTGTCTTACTCCTGGATTAACCTCTGGATTCATTGCTTCTCCAGCATTTGCATCGCCTCTTACCATAAGCTCATGAGCAAAGGCTGTGAGTACAACTAAACCAGCCACTTCTGCTACATGATTAAAATAAGCATTAGAAGTTTGAGGTGTTGCTTGAGGAGCAGACAACGTTAATGCTGGTGTTGATGTTCGAATAACTTCGAAAACGTCTAGATTGGACTTCAAATAAGGATCATTATTTTCTTCATTGCCAAAAATAAAATACTCTTCCTTAGCAGAATACTCTTTTTTGTTGAAAAAATTTACATAGCTTACTGGAAAATTTTCACGACCAGCAATAACTTCATAATGAAAGCTTCCAGGAACACCAACACGTGTAATGCATGCTGTATCAGGATCAGAACCCATTGCATCATCATAGAGATGGTAAGGATCGCTTACAGCAGTATGATTTAAAAAATCACAATAATCAGAAACAGTAACTTGAGTTACTTGTGTATTTACAATTTCAGCTGATTCAACGGTAGCTTTTGTATCAGGCTGCCATTCTGCTATAAGCTGGCCTGAACTTAGAAAAAGAGCCAAGCTTATAAGCAGTTTAATATTGGTTTTCATGAACGTGGTTTTTTTAAAGCTATACTGTGTGCGGGAGAGATTTGAGGTTTTTACATTGAACGCGCACGGTATATCTCTTACATGGCTGGAAAGCAGTAAAAAAAAAGTGCCTGCCAACAAAAGAGTAAAACCCAAGAAAAAACCAAAAACTGGGGAGAAACTATCTTTTGCCAGGCAGGCACTAAAGTGAGAGTAGGATATACAAAAAATTTTGCAAGGAAAAAATGTATCCGTTTGAGCAGCCCGGAGAATCAGCGTCTGAATTGTTTACATCGTTGATCATTTGCTCGACAGCCTAACGAAAGGAGCGATATCCATCACATTTCGCCTAGCATCAACACCTAATCTGATGACATCAATGAAGCGCCGCGTCACCGCTTCATTGCAAAACATCGTTTATTTGTAATTGCTCCTCTCCTTCTGGCGAAGAAGAGGAGCAAAAAAGTTCTCGCTTGTCAGTTGTTGGTTGTTGGTTGTTTTTGTTTGAAAGATTTTTTTTAAAAAATCCAATTTTATCAGCTAAGAAAAATTTATTTCTTCACTATCAACAGAGAACCAAGAACCAGCAACCATTGTTTATCTCCAGAAGGAGATGAGCAATTACAAAGAATCAATACCGGTAATGAGCAGGCTTATAAGGCCCTTCTACTGGTATATCAAGATAAGCCGATTGTTCTGGAGTCAACACCGTTAACTTCACTCCAATTTTTTCAAGATGAAGTCGCGCAACTTCCTCATCGAGAATTTTCGGAAGAATGTAAACACTTCGACTGTAGGACTCGCGATTTTTCCAAAGTTCAATCTGCGCCAGCGTCTGATTGCTAAAGCTATTGCTCATCACAAAACTTGGATGACCTGTTGCGCAACCAAGGTTGACGAGACGCCCTTCGGCCAAGAGGAAAATTTCATGACCGTCTGGGAAACTGTACTTATCGACCTGTGGTTTAATGTTGGTATGTTTGATACCAGGAAAGGAGACGAGTTTTTCAACTTCAATCTCATTATCAAAATGCCCAATATTACAAATGATTGCTTGGTTTTTCATTCTCTTCATATGCTCAATGGTAATCACACTAAAGTTACCTGTCGTTGTAACGTAAATATCGCCACGAGTTAATGTCTCTTCGATTGTAGTAACCTCGTAACCTTCCATTGCCGCTTGCAATGCATTGATTGGATCAATTTCGGTGATGATGACGCGCGCGCCCTGCCCTCGTAGCGACTGCGCACACCCTTTACCAACATCTCCATAGCCGCAGACAACAGCCACTTTTCCAGAAATCATCACGTCGATTGCACGATTCAATCCATCCACAAGCGAATGACGGCAACCATAGAGATTATCGAACTTACTTTTTGTTACCGAATCATTAACGTTGAAAGCAGGCACTAAGAGCTTTCCTTGATCTTGTAATTTATAAAGACGATGTACGCCTGTTGTTGTTTCTTCCGAAACGCCTTTCCATTCTTTGGCAATATCATGCCAACGTGTTGGATTTTCGGCATAAACTTTTTTAAGAAGATCTTTAATTACCTGCTCTTCGTGATTGGCCGATGGTGTAGTGACCCACTGGTCCCCCTCTTCAAGCTCATATCCTTTGTGCAAGAGCAACGTCACATCACCACCATCATCGACTACAAGTTGCGGTCCTAAACCGTTTGGATGTGATATGGCTTCGTAAGTGCACCACCAATATTCTTCGAGGCTTTCACCCTTCCATGCAAAAACAGGAACGCCCGTAACAGCAATCGCAGCTGCAGCCTGATCTTGTGTTGAAAAAATATTGCAACTCGCCCAGCGCACGCTTGCGCCAAGTGATGTCAAAGTTTCAATCAGTACGGCCGTCTGAATCGTCATATGCAAGGAGCCTGTAATACGGACGCCGGCAAGCGGCTGCTCTTTTGCATATTTTTCGCGAATACTGATAAGACCTGGCATCTCTTGTTCAGCAATGGAAATTTCTTTACGTCCCCAATCGGCAAGGGACAAATCAGCA
This sequence comes from Chthoniobacterales bacterium, assembly GCA_044326465.1. Classification (GTDB taxonomy): domain Bacteria; phylum Verrucomicrobiota; class Verrucomicrobiia; order Chthoniobacterales; family UBA6821; genus CAIWMF01. The sequence continues at coordinate 3,017 of JBIRBD010000090.1, read as the reverse complement.
ACTTTAAAATCGGTAGTGATGTTTTTCATAATGACTAAATAAGGGTAATGGGATTAATTTTTTTTATTGGATGGAACCTTGTTAATTTTTTCTTTCTTCATGGCGGCAGCAGCAGCCTTCTTCAAAGCTGGAACTTTATCGGTACGTTCCCATGTGATGCTTTCAAGATCATCGATTTTTCCAAAGTGGCCATAATTTGTTGTCTTGGAGTAAATCGGACGACGAAGATTTAATGCCTTGATAATCTCTGCAGGCTTAAACCCAAATGTTGCGCGGATTGCTTTTTCAATAACTTCTTCAAGAATGGTTGCCGTTCCAAACGTATTGATATGGACGCTGACGGGATCAGAACAGCCGATGGCATAAGCAAATTGGACTTCACAGCGTTTGGCAAGTCCTGCAGCCACAACATTTTTAGCAATGTAGCGTGCCATGTAGGCTGCTGAACGATCAACTTTTGTTGGATCTTTTCCAGAAAAAGCACCGCCACCATGACGACCCATGCCGCCATAGGTATCAACAATAATTTTGCGACCAGTCAATCCCGTATCCCCTTGTGGACCACCAATAACAAAGCGGCCTGTTGGGTTGATCAGAAAAGTTGTTTTTGCGGTGAGCATTTTCGCAGGAATTACTTTGCGAATGACATTATTAATAATGAATTTTTCAATTTCCTCATGCTTTACATCCGGCGTATGTTGCGTGGAAATAACAACATTGGTCACGCGTGTAGGAATTCCATTTTCATATTCAACCGAAACCTGGCTCTTCGCATCTGGTCGTAGCCATTTGACTTTTCCACTCTTGCGCAGGCGTGTAAGTTCGCGTCCCAATCGATGGGCATACATAATAGGTGCCGGCATCAATTCTGGCGTTTCGTCGCAAGCATAACCAAACATCAAACCTTGATCGCCGGCTCCTTGTTCCTGCGTTTTTTTCCCAACAGCTTTTTTTGCATCGACGCCTTGAGCGATGTCACTACTCTGCGACGTGATGATGTTTTTGATGAAAACCTTATCAGCATGAAAAACATCATCATCATGAACGTACCCAATTTCACGAATCACATCGCGGACAATTTTATTGATATTGATAAAACTATCGATGTTTTCTCCTTTGTGTTTTGGAATACTTATTTCACCACCAACAATGATGATATTACTTTTTGCATAGATCTCACAAGCTACGCGACTGTTGGGATCCTCAGCCAAACAGGCATCCAAAATTGCATCTGAAATAGTGTCACAAACTTTGTCAGGATGACCTTCTCCTACGGATTCGGAAGAAAAAATAGTACGCTGGAACATGAGAATAAGCGAGTAAGGGTTGAGTTAATGAGACGTTGAGTCGCTGCTAGCGCAGCTGTTGAGAGGTTGAGGGGGTGAAAGTACCGCTATCGCGGCAAATTAAAAGCTTATTAATAATATACATATGGTTTTTAAATTTTATTAGTTATCCAACAGAATTAAATAAAGGGAGTCAGTATTTTAGAAAAAATATTCGCTTGATTTTTTTCAAAGCTCTCATTCCCTCAACTCTTTTACAGTTGTACCAATCAACATATTTATATATGTAAATTTGTTATGGCGTCAATCCTTCATCTCATGCGGTTGCTTTCCGAACCAACGCGCCTCCGCTTAATCTTATTGCTCGTCGAGGAAGAACTCACCGTTGCAGAGCTTCAGGAAATTTTGAGTATGGGACAGTCGCGCATTTCAGCAAGCCTCGCACAGCTGCGCAGACAAGGATTGGTAGCTGATCGTCGTGTTGGCAAAAATAGTTACTATACGGCAGTGACTTCGTTGATTGATCCAATAATGAAGTTATTAAAAATTGGCGGGGCTGAGTTACCAGAAGCCCAACGAGACTTACGTGCTTTAAAGCTCGTATTACACAAACGTCGTGACTGCGCGGCAGAATACTTTGAGAAACTGGCTGGAAAATTTGGCCATGCCTACGTTCCCGGTCGATCATGGGAAGCACTTGCGCATGCCTTGTTACGCTTGCTACCACCACTTGTCATTGCAGACCTTGGCGCTGGCGAAGGAACATTGTCCCAGCTGCTCGCTCGTTCAGCAGAAAAAGTAATCGCCGTTGATAATTTTCCGAAGATGGTAAAATTTGGAACAAAAGTCGCCAAAGAAAATGGTTTTAAAAATCTCGAATACCGACTTGGTGAAATTGAGGATCCGCCGATTGAAAAAAGCTCTGTTGATATTGCGCTCCTAAGCCAGGCACTTCATCATGCCATAAGCCCACAAAAAGCTATTGATGCAGCTTTTAATATCCTCAAGCCAGGTGGAAAAATTGTTATCCTCGATCTTGCCAGTCATACCTACGAGCAAGCAAAAAAACGCTACGCTCATGTTTGGCTCGGCTTCTCTAGCGTTGAACTTCACGAACTCCTCATAAAATCAGGCTTTCAACATTGTGAAGTAAATATTGTTTCACGCGAGCAGCAAGCTCCCCATTTTCAAACGATCTTGGCTACGGGAATGAAGGCAAAGAAGTAACGCTTGTTATTTTTTGCAGATGCTACCTACTTCTTCCGCGAGGAGCTGCTGTTCGGCTTCCATCCAATCGCTCTCTGGGTTACCATCCCATCCTAATTGACGACGGCGTTCACTAATAAAATAGGCGCGCACAGCAATTTTGTCTTTGCTAGTGGTACCACAGAAAGAATGTTTTTTCTGCTCTGCTGCAGACTGACTCTTTGCTAACTTGTTGTTACTCCTCGTCGTTGTTGAAGCTTTTTTGGATGGTGTTTTTTTGTCCATAGGTGCCCTTATGAACGATAATCATGAATTGATCAAATTTTTTTAGAAAATTTTTTAGGAGCTCTGCCATTAGCCTGCTAACAATCAACCGACCTAAAAACGGTGATGGGAGTTAATAAATTAGCGTAAAGGCTTGGTCTAAAAATGATTTTTAAAACGGCGAAGCATACCTGGAAGGTACGTGAGCCGGTTGAAAAATCATTTTGAGGCTGAGCATATTGCGCTAATTTACAACGAGCC
>JBIRBD010000152.1:0-4107 GCA_044326465.1 Chthoniobacterales bacterium | reverse complement strand
GTTGGCAGGTGATGACATTTCGGAGCTAACGATGCTCACCTTTGATGAGCGATTGCAACAGAGCGCTCAACGAGAAGGAATCAATGTGATTGGGTTTTGAGTTTTTTACAACATCCCCGACTGCCGTTTCACGCGCTTCAGGCCACAGCGTTGTGCAGCAGCTTCCACAAGTTCTGCGACACGTTTTTTTAAACGGTAGGCCAAGATGAAGAAGGTTGCTAAAATAATGCCATATAAGCCTAGGAACCATGGGGCTGCGGAGGCAGCTGTTGAAAAATCATAAATGAGGTAACTCAAAATGAGCAAATTGACGAGCACCGTCGTCGCGACCATGCGTGTGGTAAGCGCGACGCGGGTGAGACATTTTGGGCCGCCATGATATTCTGTGACGCTGCGAAGGCGAATGCCCCACCAAAAACTTCCATAAATTTGAATGTCCCATTCTTTCCAGCCTGTGTCGATGGAGTAGCTCCATCCTTCATCTTCGAGTGCTGCAATGACTCCGCTGAGTAACGTCTCGCGCCCCTTTCCCTCTTCGTTCCAAAAATCCAATCGTCCATTTCCACGAATGCGACTTGGCGCAAAATCTTTTTCTTTTGCTGAGATAACCGACTCTGGTGTTCTTTTAAATTTGAGCCAGGTAAAATAACGAGCCCAGCCGCGGACGAGTGGTTGACTTAGGGCCAAGAAAGCTACGAGCAAGCGTGCTCGGATTGTATCAAAGCGTGGCTCGAGTTTTGCATGCAGCATGTAGGAAAGAGAAACGAGTAACGTTCCCCCAAACATAATGAAAGAAACAATACCAAGCGCAGGGAATGGCCACGAAAGCAGAAAAATAAATGCGGTGAGGGTGACCCATTCAATACTGCTCAAATAGGCAGCGAGCTCTGATTGCTGCGACGGATAGATGCATTGGAAAAGTCCTTCGCCAAAAATACCATGATAAATCACCGGATGATTGATAAGCCAGGTGAAGCGTGGTGCGCCATAGACTTGACCTTTCCATTTTGCAGTCCCCGTTGGTCCAAAAAAGATGAGATGTTTAAAACGTAAGAGGGACTCAGCTTCACCATAGCCTTCTTGTTGCTTACGAAAAGCTTTCAGTGTGAAACGTCGATAATGCCAAACGATGGCAGCTGGACTAAAAGCGATGACCTGGCCATCTTGTTGCAGGCGCCAGCAAAAATCGACATCATCTCCCGCTTTGCGATATTCCGGATCAAAGCCCCCTACGCGCTCAAAAGCCCAACGATGAAACGCCATATTGCATCCCGGAATATGTTCTGCGATGACATCGGTAAGCAAAACGTGGCTTGGTCCACCAGGCGCCGCAGCGACGCATGCTTGTTGCCAGTTTTCTGCTGGTGGAGAAATATTTGGGCCGCCGACACCAGCATAATTTCCAGAGAGTAGCGTGCCAACCAAGTAAAAAAGCCAGTCGGGATCTGCCATGCAATCAGAATCAGTGTAGGCAATAATCTCGCCCGTTGAGGCAGCTGCCCCCACGTTACGAGCGACACTTAAGCCTTGATTCGTCTGATGAATTGCTTTGACCCAAGAGTGGCCAGCCAAAATTTCTTTGGTGTGATCGGTGGAGCCATCATCGACGACAACGACTTCGTAATCAGGATAATCAATTTTTTTGAGAGAACATAAACAAGCCTCAAGTGTTTGCCCTCCGTTATAGCTGCAGACAATCACCGAGACTTTCGGTTGTTTTGTTAGCCGCGCTTGGTGCGTTATGGATCCTTTGTCATCAAAGAAACGATGCACAACTTCGAGTGCTTTTTTAGGAGTGCGATCACGACGCACGAGACCAAAGTTCCAATCGAGAATCTCTTGGCCACCGCGATACCATTCATCAGTCCAAGCATAAACAATCGTTCCTGCAAGGCCGCCACGAATAACCGATTCTAAGTGCCATGAGAGCATCTCAGCATGTTCTTCTTCGGTGTGACGAATGGTATCCATTCCAAATTCACCGATAATGAGCGGCTTGTCTTCAGCAAGATTTTGCAAACGAGCCAAGTAGCGCTCAAAATCATCACGTCGATGGAGATAGACATTGAAAGTGAGAAAATCGACATTTTGCGGTAGCAAATATTCTGTCGGCGGATAACTTGCGTAGGAATAAAGGGCCTGAGGATCTTCTCTGCGAGCGATGGTGACGAGATGTTCTAAAAATTCCGTGACACGTTTTGCGCCGAGCCAGCGGACCATTGAGGAAGGAATTTCATTTCCAAGCAAGTAACCAAAAATTGCCGGATGCCCTTTGTTCTCGCGGATCGTCTTGATAACGGCTTCTTCGACGGAAGCACGAATTTTTCTATTATTCAGAAATTCAACATGCTCCATCCAAGGAATACTTAGTAACACTCGCAATCCGTTCTGCTGGCAAAGATCGAGATACCAGGGTGGAGGCGAAGTATAGAGTCTGATGATATTGGCACCGCAGGTACGAATGGCTGCTAAGTCGGTTGCGGCTTGGCTTGGCGTTCCGTAGTGAAATCCTTCATCATCAGGTGCAAAGGGACCATAGGTGACCCCTTTGATAAAAAACTTGCGATCTCCTTCGAAAAAAAATTTGGCGCGGACAACAATTCGTTCAGACACGTGATGATCTTTAGCGGATTTGGCTTAGATTGTCTTGTTTAATCGTAAAGGATCATAAGGTGTAACCGTTTCAGGCAATGCCGTCAACTTAAGGAATTAAGTGACGGCAAGGGGTCCAGTACAGGTTTACAGGCTACAGGATTTTTGCTTTGGTCATTCAGTACTTAGAATTTTTTTATAAAAAAATTCTTTTTGTGTTCTTCGTGTAATCTTTGTGTTCTTTGTGGGTGAATTCTTTTTTTTGAAACGTTGATTGTTACCTTTAGCCGGCCTAAAAACGGCAATGGCTCGTTATAAATAGCGCAATATGCTCAGCCTCAAAATGATTTTTCAACCGGCTCACGTACCTTCCAGGTATGCTTCGTTGTTTTAAATATTATTTTTAGACCAAGCTTTTTCACTAATTTATTAACTCCCATCATCGTTTAACTTTTTCGGGCTCCTCAACGAATGCTCCAAGCAATCATATCCTCGCGGTAGCTCGGTTGATGGTTGATTTTTTGCTAGCATTGTTCCAATACAGGTTAGTCGAAGTTTTGGAAATTTCTTTTTCCAGTTACGTTGAAGTGGCGGCAATTTATGGGGAGCGACAGAAAATAAAAGTTCATAATCTTCACCATCGCTAATGGCCTCTTCGATGGAGCAAGTGGTATGCAGCGGAAGACTTTTCTTGTCGAGCTCAAAAGCACAACCACTGGCTGTTGCAAAACGGGGAAGATCGCTTCCAAGACCATCGCTTAGATCCATCATGGCGTGTACTGCAGGTTGCGTGGCGAGCCATTGACCTTCAGTAAGTCTAGGTATGAAATTTAAATGACGCCCACTTTTAAGGGAGCCACCAAGTTTTCCTGTAACGCAAATCACGTCACTAGGTTCTGCTTGGCTACGAAGTAAGAGGCGATGTGGTGCAGCTCCGCTTAGCATCACCGAAAGAAAAAGGCCTTTTGGTGAACGAGAGGTTTCACCGCCGACAATTACGATGCCAAATTTTTTTGCAGCCTTAGAAATCCCTTTGTAAAGCTGTTGCCATTCTTTTTTTGTCCATAGTGATGGGGCTGCTACGCTAATTAAGGCATGTTGCGGTGTTGCCCCCATGGCAGCAAAATCACTAATCGGCCTGCAAAGAGCCTTCCAACCGACATCGGAGAGATGGTCATTTTTTTTAAAATGAATTTCTTCGATCGTTGCATCTGTTTTTAATACGAGAGAGTTTTTTAAAAACTTTACCACAGCACAGTCATCACCAATACCAAGGGCAACGCTTTCATCGGGTGAGGGGAGTTCATTTTTAAAAAGTGCCAAGAGTGATTCTTCTGTCATTGTTTTAATAAAATAGCCACAAAAGAGGAAAAAAGGAATAGCCACAAAAAAACAGAGAAATACAAAGAGTAATTGTTCATCTCCTTCTGGCGAAGAAGACGAGTAAGAAGTTGTTGGTTGTTGGTTGTTGGTTGTTGGTTGTTGGTTGTTGGTTGTTGGTTGTTGGTTGTTGGT
>JBIRBD010000140.1:0-5269 GCA_044326465.1 Chthoniobacterales bacterium | reverse complement strand
GCCATGGCCTGGTTGTAGAGGTGTTTAGGATCACTCTCTATGGCGAATTGATTTAAGAAGTTGCAGTAGTCGCTAGCGGTGACCACACTGGTCGTCACCGAGGAATGAGTCGAAGTTGCTTCTTCCTGTAGCCTGTAACCTGTAGTCTGTAGCCTGCCAGCTTCGCTGGCTATAAGGCCGCTCGAGGTAATTCCCAGAAGAATCGAAACGAAAGCGATGGAGAGGGTGGGGTTTTTCATAAGTTTTTTTGTCTTTTTTTTAGCTTCCTGAAGGCAAGATGCTTTTCCTGTAATCCTGCAGGCTGTTTCCCTGCAGCCTTTTTTTATAGGCAAACTAGGCAATTGAGTAAAATAAAGCTTTCGTCAAAAATTGATGTTTTGCCGAAGGAGTCTAATTAGCTTCGGCTCCGATACGAGGCACTCTACTTACCTGGTACCTAACCCCTTGCCGTTAACTTAATTCCTTAAGTTGACCTTGCTCAACGGGTACACATTTTATTCTATCTCTTTAGCAGTGGCGTACTTTCACCAGTTCCATCAGGCGTATTAGCAACCCTGTCTGGACTTTTATTTTCTGATTTTTTTCCAATAAAAGAAATTCTCTTTAAGTCGCGTGCCAACAGAGATGTTGGTTTTTGAGACTTACTTCCCAAAAGAGAAAACTTTGGCAGCGAAATAAGAGGCTCTTCTTTTGAAGGGTAAGTTTTTGAAAAAGGGGGGCTTTTATCAAAGAAAAAATCTTCTGTCTCCTTTAAGAAGCTTTTTTGACGCATCGCCGCAGGTGCACTCTCTTCACGTTCAGGAACTTGTTCATAGCGATGTTTTGGTCTTCCTCCCAGGACAAGCGAAATAGCATCGGTTAGTTTCTCATATTTAGAATCTTTTGGAATAGTTGCTGTAACCGAATGACGAGAATCCAAGATTCCTGTCACTCCTGAATTATAATCCGTCGACTTAGCAACTTCTCCATTAGGAGATGAAATTAAATCCCCAAATTGGTAAGGGGTTACGCTTCTTGTCGAAGAATTCATGGTTTTTTAAATTTTGATCCTAGCTTGCTCCGGCAATAGATTTTTTATTTACTGCGATACCGCTATTTTTAAACATCCCAATCCCTCAACTTTTCCTTACGCTTTCACAAAATACGTAGGCTCTCCAGGCGCCGGCGGAGAGAAAAGCTCTTCTGTCATCGACTTACTCGATGTCTCCTCACTATAAATCGATTCTTCTAAAGGATTGGCAACGACCTTCTGCCAGTGTGCAGCAACTTTTACAAATTTCTCTACGCAACCCACAAATTCTGTTCCATTGAGGCTAAGGACTGGTGTTTGGTAAGCGAGATAAACTGTTTTAATTTCAGGGCGTACACTCAGTGTACTCCCTGCAGTAGCCATCCAAAGAAAATTGGCCTCTGCCACCTTTTTTAGAATATCCAATTCGTGCTCTGATTGGTAATTACCAATAGCTGAAAAGAAATTTACAAAATTTGTCTCTTCATCCAGATCAATACTAATGGTTAGTCCATTTTCCAATTCTAAATCCATTTGAGTGGAAGGAAGTGGATCAGGAAATTCTGGAAGATTGCAACTGGATCGAAGCGCCTCTAGCAGGTCAGTATAAGGTGTGGACATATTCAGTAAGTTGAGGTGTTAAGAGGTTGAGAGGGCTGGTTACAACCTTTTCAAATTCCGTCAGCTATCAAGCTGGCCTCAATATAAATTTCGAACCGTTGCAAACAAGCTTTAATTGGCGGGATTGTTTACGCAATCATAGGCTTCGGCTGCCTTCCTCAGAGCCTCAGATTTTATTCGAGGATCACTCGTCAATAAAGCAACGGCCTTGTAAGCACGGGTAGCTGCATCGTAGTTTTTTTGTAGAAAAAAAAGCTCGGCCTGCACCATACGTGCAGAGCTATTGATATTTCCTTCTGGCTGCAAGAGCTCCGCCTCGTTAACCGACTTTGCTGCCTCGTCATATTTTTTCAAACCTTTCTGTGCCGTTGCTAGTATTAACATCGCTTCCGCACGCGTTGTTGGATCAGTCGCAAGCTCGAGTGCTTTTTTAGCAGGTACTTCTGCCCCACTAAATTTTCCTTGCTTTACTAACGCGTCAGCTAAGGCGCTCTGAACCTCTATTGTCATAAGTTCCTTTTTTTGACTGCTTACAACAGCGTTAAGAAAATGTTCCGTCTGCGCGAAATCACCACGTTCATACATTTTTAATCCAAGCCAGCGTGAAACTTCCGCTGGAACTGCTATAGGCTTGAGTCCAGTAGCTTCGCGTAAAACCGCATCCACTTGCTCGAGGTAATAATGAGAAAGCAAAAGCCGGACACCAGCTCTCTCTCCAAACGATTTTCTATCAAGCTCTTTCGCTCTCTCTAAAGAAGCAATGGCACCAGCATAATCTTTGTTTTCGAAAGCAGCCCAACCAATCCAAAAATTCGCCTGCGCTGCGGCTGCGCTTTTTGGATATTCTTTGAGAAGCTGTTGAAAGGTTTCTGTCATTCCTTTGTTATCCCGCTCTTCACCGTGGGTGAGCGCTTTTTGTTGCAGCACCAATTCACGTTCAGGCGCGGCCGGATAATTTTTGAGTAATATAGAATAATCAGCAAGGGCTCCTAGGAAATCTCCTGCTTTTTGTTCAAGTGACGCTCGTTGAATTAGAGCGTTAAGAAGCTGTGGCGAAGCTGGATAAGCTGTGATGAATTCTGAAAAAAGACCTAGGGCACTTTTTGTATCCCCTACATGATCAAGGGACCAAGCCTCTTTATAAAGAGCATCCGCTTTCAGCGTCGCAGAAAGATCAGTTGTTTTTAAATTTTCATAGGCTGCTGCTGCCTCGGCATATTTGTTCTCTTGAAAAAGAGCTTCAGCTCTAAGTAGCTCCGCCTGTGCGCGCGCGTGAGGATCCGTTGTTGCCAAAAGATATTCTTCTATTTGCGAAAAAAAAGTAGGGTCATGTTTTTCCTGAAGGATCACCAACCGGGCAAAAGCAGCTTCACGTGCAGGATCGCTAGCAGAAAATTCTTGCACTATTTTATCATAGAGTAATAACGCTGCCTCTTTATTTCCAAGCTGACGTTGCGCATTAGCGGTCAGTAAAAGCGCTTCCGACCTCGCCTGCAAGTTGGAGGAAGCCTGATCACTTTTTGAAAGAACTTTTTCATAATCTTTTGAGGCATAAAAAAGTTTCATGCTGCCGAGTGCCGCGATACTACTCCAATCCCCCCCATCTTTGATGCCGGCAGCCTGATCAAAAAATTGCAACGCTTGATCATTTTTTCCTAAACCAGCAGCCACCATACCTGCTTTGACTAATGCCTCAGAAGCTAATTTTCCAACAGCATTGCGGCTAATTATTTGATAATTGGCAAGAGCTTTTTCTTTCTCTCCCGATTTTTCTTCACGCGCCGCAAGCAGCATTAAGGCGTTGTTACGAGTGAGATCATTTTCTGGATTTTTTGAAACCGCGTCCAACAGAACGGTCGCTTGCGTCTGCTCTCCGAGTTCATCGCGACAGAGTGCTTCCTGGTAGCGTGCAGCATTTTGAAGTTTGGGATTGTCCGTTCGTTTTGCAGCCTGCAGAAAGGCTTCCGCGGCCTCCTTGTTTTCCTTTCTTCCATAATAATATTCTCCCAGACGATAAGCAGCAGAAGCAGCAAACTCTCCCAAAGCATATTCTGTAAGAAGTTGTTGGTAAATTGATTGAGATTTAAATCCCTTGCCAAGAAAGCGCAATGATTCACCTTGGTGAAAAAGAGCTTGGTCACGACGCGGCTGGCCAGGGGCTGTTATTTTGAGAAATTTTTCATATTCCGGCACGGCACTATCATATTGTTTCCGATTAAAAAATCCTTCTGCAACAGCAAGCTGCGCTTCGGCCACCTGCGTCGCATCAGATGCTGCAACCGGCGCTATACGAATGGTGGAGTTCTTTCCAGCCTCTCCGCCTGCTGTGACCTGTTCTGCCCTTCGGACTTCACGCATATCAATACTCTGAGGCTTTTGCTCTCCATGAACTCCTTGCGTTTCATCACCAGAAGCAGGTTTTGAAAAAACATGCTGATCTTGTGAAGAAGAGTTATCTGATGAGTTCACAGGCAAGGCACGCCTTACCTCTGGTTCTTGCGCAAGCAATGCTTGCGAAAAAATCAGGGGAAAAAAGAGTAATCGCAAAAAATAATCAGCTCGATATCTGGTCATAAAATACTCGTGATTGCTTCTTCTCCTTCTGGCGAAGAAGACGAGCAAGAAGTTGTCGGTTGTTGGTTATGTTTGTTATGTTTGTTCGAAAGATTTATTTTTTAAAAATCCACTTTTATCAGCCTCTTAGGGCAATGCTTCTTTTTTAGCAGCTAAGAAAAAAGTTATTTCTTCACTATCAACTTAGAACCGAGAACCAATAACCATTGCTTATCTCCAGAAGGAGATGAGCAATTACAAATACTCATTACTCATTACAGGGCTGCTTTGAGAACTAGCAGCAGCTTCTTTGCTCGTTGCAAAGGCTACATTCCAAATATTGGCGGCGCGACAAATATCTAGCACATGAACGATATGGCTATAATCGACTTTTTCATCACCTCTCAAAATAATTGCTTGATCAGGATAGAGCGTGGAAATTTGTGACAATGTTGATTTGAGTTCGTCAGGCGAAAGCGTACGCCTGTTCATGACGATGGAGCCATCAGCTTTGACATTAATGATGACTTCGCCTGCTGTACGACGCGTCTCTTTTCCTTCCTTTGCGGCTGGCACCTGAACATCAAGCTCTGTTTCGTAACGCGCAAACGTCCAGGTCAGCATAAAAAATCCAAGCAACACCAAAAGGATATCGACCATTGGGGCAATGAGAAAGCCTTTCGATTCAGGGATAGTACGCGTTTGAAAATTCACTTTAGGAGATGGGAGATGGGAGATGGGAGATGGGAGATGGGAGATGGAAAATCGGAGAGCGGAGATGGAAGATCTCCTATCTCCTATCTTCTATCAAAGCTAAGAGCTCTGCTGTTACTGATTCCAAATCGGAAATCAACCCTTGTACGCGTGTACGGAAGAGGGTGTAGGCGATCATCGCACTAATACCAATAACGAGACCGGCAGCTGTTGCTACGAGAGCTTGCGCTACACCTTCTGCCAATAGCATCGGCCGTGTAGCAGCGACATCATTGGCCATCACGCTAAAGGAACGAATCATGCCAAACACCGTTCCCAACAATCCCAGCATCGGTGCAATGGTGGCAATATCAGAAAGCCATGCTACGCGCT
>JBIRBD010000193.1:0-2297 GCA_044326465.1 Chthoniobacterales bacterium | reverse complement strand
TTCTTTCAACTCTTTTTTAATGCCTTTATTTGTAGAATCGATTTCTAATCTCTCTTGTTCCAGTTTTTGCTCAATAGCTGAGCCTTCTGTTATCAACAGCTTATCCGACTCATGAGGAACTATTTTACTATACACTAACTCAGTAGCAGTTTCGTTTTCATTAGACGTTGTCGTGACAACATCCTTAAGAATTGTTTGGGCACGTTCAGCAAGGGCGGCAAGAACTCTCATGTGTTGATCACAACCTGAAAAAAACCCAGGATCTTCCAACTTAAGACGAATAGTTCGAAAAGCATTTTTTGCTTTATCAAGAACTTCTCTTAACTCATACCATCTCCGGAAAATAACTGGACTATATGACACAGGAATTTTGGTGTTGAGCAAGACGGAAGTAACAGTCTTATTTTGCAAGGGAAAAATTAGGATTCTTTAGCATGTGATTGAGAAGGACGATAAGTTTTCTCATGACGGCGACAAGAGCTATTTTTTTTGATTTTCCTTGGGCTACGAGACGTTCGTAAAAAGTCTTGAGAATTTTATTAAAGCGAGTGGCAGTTAAAGCAGCCATGTAAAGGATACGCTTAACTTCATAGCGTCCTCCTTTAATAGAACGACGCCCTTGATGACGACCGCTATCGTTATTGTAAGGAGCCACTCCTGCTAAAGCAGCAATCTGCTTTTCATTGAGGGAACCAAGCTCTGGCATGTAGGCAAGCAACATAATAGCAGTGACTTGACCTATGCCTTTGACTGATTTCATGAGATCAAACTTTTTCTTCATCTCAGGATTAGCGGCAATCTGCTCTTCAAGCATCTGATCAATTTCAGCAATTTGCTTCGTAATAAATTAATGCTTTTTTTCAAATGATTATGCATGACTGGAGGTGCTGTTTCCATGCGATTAGAATCACGTCCGTATGCTTCGATGAGCTGTTGGCGGCGATCATAGAGCACACGCAAATTTTCTAGATCCTCATCATAAGGCAACAAAATACGAGGCTGACAATGTTGGCCAAAGTCAGCCAACAAGAGCGCATCAATTTTGTCTGTCTTAGCCAACTTACCAATGCCTCTAGCGAAGGAACGAGCTTGATAAGCATTGACCTTGGAAACGTCTATTCCAGAGGATTGGAGAGCCATAATAGCCAAACGCTCATAACCACCAGTAGGTTCAAGAATGATCTGCACAGGCTTTGATAATGAGATCAAAAAATTGATAAGTTTTGCCAAACCTTCAGCGTTATTTTTGACTATGAGATGTTTGATGTCAGGCCCAGCGAGATCCAATTTATCTTTGGAAATATCAAGCCCCAGATAAGTTATATTTTTTTTATGATTCATGTGAATGTTGTGTTGATTTATAACGGAGATGCTTATTCACTCTTTCTTGCATACGGGCTCAAAAGGCCCAAGTAACAGTTCGAGTTGAACTGGGCGGGACCTGGGGACCTTACTTCCGCACGGTGTCTTTGCACCGAGACTGCAACGGTCTTTCCAGGTCCCTCCAAAAAACCTCCGTCGAGCTTTTTCGGTGCCCAGCAGCTGACAATCTACAAATTATTTTGCAAAAATATCAGCACATCTTTTTTCTTGAGGCCGGCTGGCAGACTATCTCCTCCGACGAGCTGTCGTGCCCATTCTCGGAGAAGCCTGCCAGCACGGCCTCAAGAGCGGATCTCTACGCCATGCAAAGACCTCACTTTTTCAACATACAAGACTGCGCGATATCTAAACGATACCGTAAAGGATGACAACGAAGCTCAACGCCAAAAGAACAAGTCAAATGGTCCAGTTATTTTTTGGAGATGGTATCAGTCATAAATCACCTGCACATTCGATATCGAGCGCGCGCAAAGAGCACGCGCTCGACATCAAATCGATAGCTCAAAAAAAACTCCATGGTTTTTTTCCCACGGAACAAATAAGTTCTTTTACTATTTTTCTTTCATCGGCAGTTAGTTCATGACTGTGCATATTTTTGATTTCCTCAAGCGCCTCAAGAAGTTCTTGCCATTGCTCCTTTAACTCTTCGCATAAAGAATAACATGGCAAAAGATAGGCTAGTGGTTTCAAACAACGACGCTCACACCAAACGTCAATCAACTTATCAATCTTAATAAAAAGTTTCCGAGCATCGTTCATAAAAAATTCCCTCGAATTAGCATCTAATATTTTATTTCATCATTAAAATTTTAGGTATTTAAATTTGTTTAGAGTTTAGGGTTTCGTGCTTAGAGTTTATCTATGAGTTCATGTAAATTATATAAAGATATTTTTATCATCGATGCACTTCGTAC
>JBIRBD010000122.1:0-6239 GCA_044326465.1 Chthoniobacterales bacterium | reverse complement strand
GCGACGCCGATTCCTCGAACACTCTATCTTTCACTCATGGGCGCCCGTAAGATGTCGCTCTTAGAGACGCCACCTGCGCAACGTCAATCGGTAGAAACAATTGTTTGTGCTTATGATGAGCGTCTTATTCGTGAAGCCTGTGCACAAGAGCTTGCGCGAGGTGGTCAGGTTTATTTTTTACATAATCGCGTTAGCACAATTGAAAATATTGCAGCGCGTTTGCAGAAACTTTTACCGCAAGCCCGTATTACCATCGGCCATGGGCAAATGGCAGAAAAAGAACTAGAGCTAGTGATGGAAGGTTTTGTAAGACATGAGATTGATATTTTGGTTTCGACGACCATCATTGAAAGTGGTCTCGATATTCCCAATGCCAACACGATCATCATTGATCGTGCTGATCGCTTTGGATTGGCTGACCTTTATCAATTGCGTGGACGAGTCGGTCGTAGCCATCAAAAAGCCTATGCTTATCTGATGATGCCTCGCAGCCTTATGCTTGTTGGCGAGGCACGTCGACGTGTCCAGGCTATTAAACAATATACAGAACTTGGATCTGGTTTTAAAATTGCGATGCGTGATTTAGAAATTCGTGGCGCAGGCAATCTCCTTGGAACCGCTCAGAGTGGTCATATCACGGCGGTTGGGTTCGATCTCTATTGCAAAATGCTCAATAAGGCTGTGATGCAGCTTCATGGTGAAACCTCACAACAAGGTCTTCCTGAGACAACCTTGCTGCTAGACTTTGTCTGCCATTCTTCTTCCTCTTGGGTACATGCAGAGAGTGAGCTGGCTGCAAAAACACAAAAAGAGGAGGCTGTTTTTTATCAAAGGATGCTTCCTGCTTTTATTCCGGAAGATTATTTACAAGAAGCTTCGCTTCGTATTGAGGCCTATCGTCAGTTGGCAATAGCTCCTGATCTCGAGGCATTAAAAAAATTGGAAGGTCAATGGCGCGATCGTTTTGGTCCATTACCTGTAGCCTTGCAACACCTTTTACTGATTGAAAAAATTCGACGTTCGGCCGCTGAGCATCAGGTTACCAGAGTAGAGACGCGTGAAAATAAATTAATGATGACGCGTCGTGGCGACTTTCTTTTATTGGGACATCAGTTTCCGCGTTTGACGTCGCTGCGTCCTGATTCTAAGCTCTCGGAGATCTTGGTCTTTTTAGATTCCCTTAAATAGAGACAGGAGATGATGTTTACACGATCTGTTGTAGTAAAGTCAAAGCAGAGGCAACATTTTTTTAGGTATAAAATTTATTTTGGATAGCACTAAGCATGAATAAACCTCATTTTTCTCAAATTTTTCTTATCCTTGTTTTCTTTTTTTTCCTTACTCTGCTGCATGCAGAGGAGGAGATTGTCAATGGTATGGCTGCCATCGTGAACAATGATGTGATCACTTTTTCTCAAGTGCGTGAACTGGCTTTCACTCAGGAGCAGGCTGCAGCAGCCTCATTACAAGGAAAAGAGATTGAAGAGAAAATAAAGCAATTGCGTCAAGCAGCAATCAAAGACCTTATTGATAGCACCTTAATCATGCAGGATTTCAAGAAAAAAGAGTTTACGATTCCTGAATACATGGTGGATGAGGCAGTTCAAAAAATTATTCGCCAAGAGTTCGGTGGTGATCGTATGGCCTTTGTGAAAGCCTTGCAGGCTCAAGGTTATTCTGTAGCTCGTTTTCGACAGGTGCAAAAAGATAGAATTATTGTTCAAGCGCTTAGGAATTCGAAAGTCAAAGATAATTATGTGATCTCGCCAGTCAAAGTACATGAGTTTTACGAAAAAAATCGCACGGCTTACACAACTCCTGAGCAGGTTAAGCTTCGGATGATTGTATTGCATGGTGATAGCAATGCAGGTTCCAATAGTTCAAAGAAAGGGATAGCTGATGAGATTCGCCAAAAAATTTCTGAAGGCGCGGAATTTGATCGAATGGCTCAAATGTATTCAGAGGACTCAACGCAGGATTCGGGCGGCGATTGGGGGTGGATTGAACGAAAGACGTTAAAGGAGGAGCTTTCCAAAATGGCTTTCTCTATGAAGGCAGGTGAGGTGAGCCCTGTAATATTGTTGGATAATTCATATTATATTTTGATGGTTGAGGCTAAGAAAACGGCAACCGTAAAACCGCTCTCTGAACTGCAACGCGAAATAGAACAAGGCCTTATCGACCAAGAAAAAATGAAAGCCCAAGAGCGTTGGTTGAAGGGCTTGCGAGATAAAGCATATATTAAGATTTTGTAATAAGTTTTCATGATGAAAGTCATTGGTTTAACCGCAGGCGATCTTTCAGGAATCGGTCCAGAGATTTTAGCTGCAACAATTAATTATTTTAAAAAAGATCCTGCATTACTTTGCGGATCTCAGTTGAAGATCATTGGAGCAGCTGCGCAAAAAAATCCTGGTCAGCCTACTCGCGAAACAGCTCTTGCTGCTATCGCTTCTTTGGAAGAGGCTGCTCGGTTAGCAGTGAACGGTGAGCTTTCGGCCGTTGTTACCGGACCGATCAACAAAAAGCAGCTGCATGAAGCAGGGTTTCCTTTTCCCGGGCAGACTGAATTTTTTGCCGCGCGTGCGGGCGTGGAGAATTTTGGGATGCTGCTCACTGGTGGAAAGTTAACAGTAGCACTCGTTAGCATCCATTTGCCACTGGGGCAGGCCGTGGCTACCTTGCGTAAGGAAGAGATTGTGCGCGTAGGGAATCTACTTGTTAGTTTTTTAACAAAACGCCAAATAAAAAACCGTTGTATTGCGGTTGCTGGTCTTAATCCACATGCTGG
Source organism: Chthoniobacterales bacterium (assembly GCA_044326465.1). Taxonomy (GTDB): domain Bacteria; phylum Verrucomicrobiota; class Verrucomicrobiia; order Chthoniobacterales; family UBA6821; genus CAIWMF01. Next base: position 3,448 of record JBIRBD010000122.1, on the reverse strand, counting down.
CGAAGAGGGAGACATCGGCATGGAAGAAATTAAAATCATTGCGCCTGCACTTGCTGAGCTCTCAAAGAATCATTCTGAGATAAAATTTGTTGGGCCGCTTAGTCCCGACACGGTTTTTTGCCGGGCCGTTCATGGTGAATTTGATGCTGTGCTTTGTATGTATCACGATCAAGGCCTTATTCCACTAAAGCTTCATGCATTTGATGAAGGCGTTAATGTGACACTCGGTTTGCCATTTATTCGCACGAGTCCTGACCACGGTACGGCCTATGAAATAGCAGGTCGTGGCCTGGCTCGTGCAGATAGCTATATCGCCGCGGTGAAGCTGGCAGCGACTTTAATTAACGGAAAAAGAACGAGAAAGTAATCGTTCAACCTAAAAACGGTGATGGGAGCAAGGAAATTAACGTAACGGCTCAGTCTGAAAATTATTTTGAGGCTGAGCATATTACGTTAATTTACTACGATCCATTACCGTTTTTAGGTTCAGGCTTTGAAGTCGTTAATCAAAACAACCCTATACCTTGCCTTTCCGGAACGAAGATGTTCCATGGCATCGTTGACTTTTGACATTGGAAATGTTTCTACCCGTGGCGCAATGGAATGCCGTGCGCTGAAGTTGAGGAGCTGATCAATAGCCGTCGGAGTGCCGGTGGGTGATGATGAAAGTGATTTTTGTCCACTCATCAAATCAAACATCGTCACTTGCATCGGCTCTAAAATAACACCGACGACATGAAATTTTCCATGAGGAGCAAGTGTATTTAAAAAACCATTAATATCAACTGGCACATTGATCGTAGAAATAATGAGGTCGAGACTGCCAGTAAGTTTTTTGAGGGCCTCTTTATTTTTTGTGTTATGAACAAAATGAGCTCCAAGTTGACGAGCCTCAGCTTCTTTGCTGTCGCTTGTTGTAAAAGCATGAACTTCACAGCCCCATTTACTAGCCACTTGCAACGCCATATGACCTAGACCGCCAATGCCGATGATACCAACGCGTGCGGTTGGTGAGATATTGTGCATAAGGAAGGGAGTGAAGACGGTGATGCCTCCGCAAAAAAGAGGACCTGTTGAGACCGACTCAAGGGTATCAGGAATGGGACGTGCCCAAGTCCATTGAACCCGTAAGCGATCAGCAAAACCACCATGGCGACCAACGATAACGCCCTGTGAGGTTGCACAAAGATTATGATCTCCTGACAAGCAATGGTGGCACGAGAGGCAGCTCTGAGCTGACCAACCAACACCAACGCGTTGTCCAATTTTCAAACCTTTAGCCTCTTCTCCAAGTGCAATGACGGTCCCGACGGCTTCATGCCCTGGAACAAATGGAAAAGTAGAAATTTTCCAATCATTCTTGAGCATAGAAAGATCGGAATGACAAATACCACAATGAGTAACTGCAATCTCAACTTCTTCTGGTCCAAGCTCACCTGGGTCAAAACTAAATGGTTCTAATGATCCGTTGGGAGAGAGAGCGGCGTAGGCGTTGATTGTTGGCATGGTTTTATTTTTCTAAAGTTAAAATTACTAAAAACGGTGATGGAAGTTAATTAATCAGCGTAAGGGCGTGGTCTAAAAATCATTTCTAGGCTGAGCATATTGCGCTAATTTACAACGAGCCATTCCCTTTTTTAAGACTATTTTTGACTATTCCCCAATGCAATAATCTTTTCAAACTCTTTTTCGGTCACCGGCATTACGCTGAGGCGAGATTGTTTGATGAGAGCCATATTAGCAAGTGACGCGTCAGCTTTGATTTGAGCGAGTGTTACAGGATTTTTTAAAGCCTCACAGGGAGTTATCAAGACACAGCTCCAATCGCCTTCGGTGGCTGTAGGATCGGGATACGCAGGTTTAATAACTTCAGCGATGCCAATCACGCTTGGATTAATAACACTATGATAAAAAAGAACACGATCTCCTTTCTGCATCATTCGAAGATTATTTCGTGCCTGAAAATTGCGCACGCCCGTCCATTCGGTCTTTTGATCACGCACAAAGTCATTCCATGAATAGGCCGTCGGCTCTTGTTTTATGAGCCAGAAATGGGTGTTTAATGATGTTTCCATTTGAAAATTAACACTGCTACTTCATACCTGACTCCTGTTTTTTTCAATATTTGGGAGAAAGGCTGTCAATAAGCCGATGAGCGGAAGGAATGAGCAAACTTTAAAAACAAAAAAGATACTTGTTTTGTCAGCAAGTGCGCCGATTAAGACAGAGCCCAGTCCAGCCATCCCAAAAGCCATGCCAAAGAAAAGTCCAGAAATCATACCTATTTGGCCAGGAAGAAGTTCTTGTGCATAGACAAGAATTGCTGAGAAGGCCGAAGATAAGATAAGTCCAACACAAACCGTTAAGACGCTACTCCAGAAAAGATTGGCATAAGGCATCAATAGAGCAAAAGGTGCTGCCCCTAAAATCGATGCCCAGATGATACGCTTGCGGCCGAAGCGATCACCTAAGGGGCCTCCAATCAGCGTTCCCGCGGCTGTTGCAATGAGAAAGAGAAAAAGAAAATATTGGGCCTCTTGAATCGGGAGGTTAAATTTTTTAATTAAATAAAAAGTGTAATAACTGATCATACTCGCCATGTAACAAAACTTTGAAAAAACCAACATGATTAAAATTGAGAGTGCACAATAAATGCGAGGTGCTGCGACTTTTTCATATTTTCCTTGTGCTGTTTTTTTAGAGGGGAGGCGGTGTTTGTTGGTGCGAAACCAATGCCCCACGCGTGTGAGGATGATCATGCCTATCAGCGCAAAGAGTCCAAACCAGAGCATTTGAATGCGCCCATGAGGAACGACAAACCAAGCTGCTAAGAGCGGTCCAAGAGAGGTTCCTGTATTTCCACCCATCTGGAAAATGGATTGAGCCAGTCCATGATTTCCACCCGAGGCCATATGCGCAATGCGTGATGCCTCCGGATGAAAAATCGCAGCTCCAGCACCAATAAAAAAGGCGCCTGCTAGAACATAATAATAGTTGGCAGCCAGTGCCAAAAAGATCATGCCACATAATGAAAGCCCCATACCAATGGCTAAGGCAAAGGGCTTGGGATGGCGATCTGTATAAAAACCAATAACCGGTTGTAGTAAGGAACCTGTTAGTTGACTAGCAAGCGTGATGAGTCCAATTTGAAAAAATGTTAGATGAAAGGAAGGCTTAAGTATTGGATAAATCGCAGGGACGAGCGATTGGATGACGTCATTGAGGAGATGACAAAAACTAAGTGTTAATAAAAGAAATAGTAGGGTGTTTTCACTGCGATGGCCTGGAAGTAAGGCTTCCTCAGGTTTTAGGGAGGGATTATTGTTCATAGATTTGAATAGTATACCATTCGCGTTTGATTTTTAGGTTTTATTACTTGTCCTTTCTGTTTTCAGCTGCGTTCTCGGATCTTGCGTTATGCTTGCATAGCGCTTCGATCCTCGGTCTT
>JBIRBD010000173.1:0-3194 GCA_044326465.1 Chthoniobacterales bacterium | reverse complement strand
TTTTCTGTTTTCAGCAAAAGCTCTAAGAACTTGTTCTATCCTTCTGAAAATGCATTGCGCACCATTTTCCACGCGTGATTACAGAAACTTTTTTTAGCCCAAGTTTTTTAAAAAAAGTAAGAACATCTTTTTCTTCAACTGCTAAAATTCCTGAGATGATTAAATGACTATTATCTGCAATGGAAGCTACAATCTTGCTTCCAGCGCTCGTTAGCACAGAAGAATAAAGATTAGCAGTGACGACATTCCACGTGCCAGGAGGATGCCATTTTAAAATATCAGCATGACGAAAGCGTGCGCGTGGAAGCTGATTGGCTTCGGCATTTTCTTTGGCTGTCGTTACGCAGCGTTGATCAAAGTCAATGCCTAGAATTTTTTTTGCACCCAAAAGTTCGCCAGCGAGCGCCAAAATTCCTGAACCAGTGCCAAGATCAAGTAATGACCATTTTTCTGGAGGAAGAGTTTTTACAATATTGCTGAGGAGACGCAAACATGTGTTCGTTGTGGCATGCTCTCCCGTCCCGAAGGCCATGGCAGCAGGAATTAAAAGCGGAAAGCCTTTTTTTGAAGAGGGATTATTTTTATCTTTAAGAAAAATTTTACGATCATTGTGAAGCCTTAACCCTCCTGCAATGCGGAGTGGGTTGCGGCGGATAGGCTCAGGAGGAGTCCATGCAGCCATGTTAAATGGGCGAAGTGAGCCACCGAAAGAGGATAGCAATTTTTGTCCGATAGTCTCGTCTGTATAAACCTGCAGGCGTAGTGTACGTGAGGCTGGAAAGGCCTTGGTAACGAGATTCTCTGGTCCAGCAAAACGAAGGCGTTCAGTCCAGGAATCTTCCCAACGAGCAGAAGTGAGACGTGTCCAAAGATGGGTAGTAGGTTTCATTTTTTTACCTTACTCAAGAAAACTGATTGCCGTAATCACGAAATATTGATTCATAGAGGGAATGGACATTCTACATTGGTTTCAAAATAACTTTATTCACCTTGATAAAACATTTGCTCACATTGTTGCGCTCTATGGAATTTGGGTTTACGCAATACTCTTTGCCATTATTTTTTGTGAGACAGGTCTTGTTATCACGCCCTTTCTGCCAGGTGATGCGCTGCTCTTTGCTGTTGGTGCTTTTGCTGCAGCCAGGCCTGATGGAGGAATTAATTATAGCGTCATTGTCACGTTGTTGAGTGTTGCCGCAATCCTTGGAAACCTTGTTAATTTCAAGCTTGGAGGGACGATTGGGTCACGTATTTTTAAAGAAGAAGCAATTGTTTTAAAGAAAGTATACCTCACTCGTGCGCATATCTTTTTTGAAAAACATGGAGCAAGAGCTGTTATTCTTGCGCGCTTTCTCCCAATATTTCGCACGCTTGTGCCCTTTGTAGCAGGGGTTGCGGCCATGAGCCCAAAAAAATTTACGCTCTATACCATCACTGGAAGCTTGATCTGGGTTTTTTTAATGACGACCTCAGGATTGTTTTTTGGTTCGATGCCATGGGTCCAAAAACATTTTGAAATAGTCGTTATTGGGATTATTTTTATTTCCATGCTGCCTGTGGCGTATGAGGCTGCTATTCATTACTTTGAGGCTCGCTCTAAAAAGTAATTAATGAGAGAAAAAGAAAGAAGATTTTCTTGTCAAGGTTTTTAAAAATTAAAAAAACAAAATTTTTTTCAACATTTCATTGACTGTATCGCAGTTTCTTATATGTTCTTCCATCCCGACAGTGACCTCGGTCATCTGATTTCGGGAATGTTCTTAAACCGGTCTACATTAAAGCAGGCGGTGAATCTTAAAAAAGTTTCACCTCTGTTGTAGAAACCGGAGACGATCTTTGATAGCTCTGGTCCGATTTTGCACAGTCATGAAAATCGGATGGATCAAAATTTTTTGAAATCTGCAACGGTTTCAAAAACATTTAAAAATTTAATATAAGCAGCAAAAACTGAATTGTGCGTTTTCTGTCGATTTTAATCGAAGTTTATAAAAGGACCGTTGGACTGCAATTACCTTTCGGGGTAAAACGCAGTCGACAATAGTGCCTGAATTTGTTGCCCACTATAGCGTGAGGCAACACAAACTTTCAACGGAGAGTTTGATTCTGGCTCAGAACGAACGCTGGCGGCGTGGATAAGACATGCAAGTCGAACGGGATTTTATTTGTAGTAATACAAATAAAATTTAGTGGCGAACGGGTGCGTAACACGTGAGTAATCTGCCGAGAAGTGGGGGATAACTCGCCGAAAGGCGAATTAATACCGCATGTGACTAGTAGGGGCATCTCTACGAAGTTAAAGCCGTAAGGCGCTTCTTGATGAACTCGCGGCCTATCAGCTAGTTGGTGAGGTAATGGCTCACCAAGGCGATGACGGGTAGCTGGTCTGAGAGGACGACCAGCCACACTGGAACTGAGACACGGTCCAGACACCTACGGGTGGCAGCAGTCGAGAATTTTTCACAATGGGGGAAACCCTGATGGAGCGACGCCGCGTGGAGGATGAAGGCCCTTGGGTCGTAAACTCCTGTCATAAGAGAACAAGAAAGTGATAGTATCTTAAGAGGAAGAGACGGCTAACTCTGTGCCAGCAGCCGCGGTAATACAGAGGTCTCAAGCGTTGTTCGGATTCATTGGGCGTAAAGGGTGCGCAGGCTGTGGGGTAAGTCGGATGTGAAATTTAGGGGCTCAACCTCTAAACTGCATTCGATACTGCTCCGCTAGAGGACTGTAGAGGAGATTGGAATTCACGGTGTAGCAGTGAAATGCGTAGATATCGTGAGGAAGACCAGTGGCGAAGGCGAATCTCTGGGCAGTTCCTGACGCTCATGCACGAAGGCTAGGGGAGCAAACGGGATTAGATACCCCGGTAGTCCTAGCAGTAAACGTTGCACGTTTGGTGTGGGAGGATTCGACCCCTTCCGTGCCGGAGCTAACGCATTAAACGTGCCGCCTGGGAAGTACGGTCGCAAGATTAAAACCTAAAGAAATTGACGGGGGCCCGCACAAGCGGTGGAGTATGTGGCTTAATTCGATGCAACGCGAAGAACCTTACCTGGTCTTGACATGCATCTCTAAGTTGGTGAAAACCAGCGACTCTCGCAAGAGAGAATTTGCACAGGTGCTGCATGGCTGTCGTCAGCTCGTGTCGTGAGATGTTGGGTTAAGTCCCGCAACGAGCGCAACCCCTGTGAACT